>NZ_JASJXG010000006.1:0-183265 GCF_035018765.1 Variovorax sp. RTB1 | reverse complement strand
GAACGCGGGGGGCGGGGGTGTTCATTAGCTTGTCTCGTGTTGTCGTTGTCGTTTGTTCGTTTTTCCGGATCAGCCTGCGGCACGCTTCGAAAGTATTTCGAAAGCCGGCAGCGTCTTGCCTTCCAGCACTTCGAGAAAGGCGCCACCGCCGGTCGAGATGTAGCCGATCTTGTCCTCGATGCCGTACTTTGCGATGGCTGCCAGCGTGTCGCCGCCGCCAGCGATCGAGAACGCTGCGCTCTCGGCGATGGCATGCGCCACGGTCTTCGTGCCATTGGCGAACGCGTCGAACTCGAACACACCGAGCGGGCCGTTCCAGACGATGGTGCCGGCTTCGCGCAACTGGGCGGCGAGCATCTCGGCTGTCTTCGGCCCGATGTCCAGGATCAGGTCGTCGTCGGCCACGTCGTTCGCAGCCTTGACCGTCGCGGGCGCATCGGCCGCGAAGGTCTTTGCGGTGACCACGTCGACCGGGATCGGCACATCGGCACCGCGCGCGCGCATCGACTCGATCACCGCTTTGGCCTGATCGAGCAGGTCGGGTTCGGCCAGCGACTTGCCGATCTTCAGACCCGAGGCCAGCATGAAGGTGTTGGCGATGCCGCCGCCGACGATGAGCTGGTCGACGTTGGCCGACAGGCTCTTCAATATGGTGAGCTTGGTGCTGACCTTGGAGCCGGCGACGATGGCGACCAGCGGGCGCTTGGGCTGCGCCAGCGCCTTGGTGATGGCGTCCATCTCGGCCGCCAGCAGCGGGCCGGCCGACGCGATCTTGGCGTATTGCGCGATGCCATAGGTCGTGGCCTCGGCGCGATGCGCGGTGCCGAAGGCGTCGTTCACGTAGATGTCGCACAGCGCGGCGAGCTTCTTCGCCAGCGCCGGATCATTCTTCTTCTCGCCCTTGTTGACGCGGCAGTTTTCGAGCAGCACGACCTGCCCTGGCTTGACGTCGACGCCGTCGACCCAGTTCGCCACCAGCGGCACTTCGCAGCCGAGCAATTCGGCGAGGCGTTTGGCGACCGGCGCCAGCGAGTCGGCGGGCTTGAACTCGCCTTCGGTCGGCCGGCCCAGATGCGAGGTCACCATGACGGCAGCGCCCGAATCGAGCGCCAGCTGGATGCACGGCACCGAAGCGCGCACGCGCGTGTCTTCGGTAATGTCGCCGGCATCGTTTTGCGGCACGTTGAGGTCCGCGCGAATGAACACGCGTTGGCCGGCGACCTTGCCGTCGGCACACAAATCGGTAAAGCGGATGACGTTCATGGGCCGATTCTAGGAGTCGTCCCTGACGATGTCGGAACTGAGAGTTACCAGCCGAGCCAGAGATGCAGCGGCAGATACACCGCCATGCCGACGAGCATGGTGCCGAGCACGCCGTGCTTCCAGAAATAGTAAGCGCCGCCAGCGATCGCGGCGTAGATGCGCGCATCGTGTAGCGTGGTTACGAGGTGCCCTTGCGACATGACGATCTCGGGCGCGATCACCGCCGCCAGCGCAGCGACGGGCGCGTAGTGCAGCGCGCGATGCGCCCAGTCGGGCAGGCCCCACGGTCGGTCGAGGATGAAGAAGAAGCAGCGCGTGACGACCGTGACGCATGCGAGGCCGACGATGATGCCCATCGTGCCGATGTCGGTGCCCAGAAACGAGAAGCCGGCCATCAGGTGTCATCCTCCGCGCTCGGGTCGAGCCCCAGCTGCTTCTCCAGCCAGAAGCACAGCAGCACCGCGACGCCGATGCCCACCACGATGTTGAGCTTCAGCGGCAGCGCATAGGCCGCGACGGCGGTGGCGCCAGCAATCAGCGCAGCCAGCACGCGCAGCCGGGTCGTCGCCATCGAACACAGGATGCCGACCAGACTCAGCACGCCAGCGAACGCCAGGCCCCACGACTGCGGGATCAGTTTGGCGAGAAAGACCCCGATCAGGCTCATGCCCATCCACGATGACCAGGTCATGAAGTAGCCGCCTGCGAGGTACGCCTCCTGGCCGATCTGTTCGGCCGGTGTGATCGGCGGTGCCGGGTACTTGCGGGTGAACATCACGTAGCTCAGGTCGGCCGTGAGATAGCCGTGCGTCATGCGGCGCCAGCGCGGCAGGTGCATCAGGTAAGGCCGCAGGTGCAGGCTGAACACCACGAAGCGCAGGTTGACGCAAAAGCCTGTCGCCAGAATCACCCAGGCCGGCGCACCGGCAGCCAGCAACGGAATGGCCGCGAGTTGTGAACTCCCGGCATAGACCAACAGGGTCATCGCGACCGATTCGATCAGGCTCATGTCGGACTTGACCATGGCCACACCAGTCATCAGGCCCCAGGCGCCGATGCCGAGCGCGAGCGGCGCCATGTTGCGGGCAGCTTCGCGAAACTCTGGCTGCCGACGGATCGATCGCAGAAAGAACATCAGCCGCCGAAAACCCGGCCGGGCTCGATGTCGAAGCCGCGCAGGAAGTCCGCCGCCGGCAGGCGTTTGCCGCCAGCGCGTTGCAGTTCGGTCAGCAATACCGTGCCGTCCGCGGCTGCTACGGCAATGCCGGTGGGTGTTACGGCAATGACGGTGCCGGGCACTTCGCTGACTGTGGCGGTCACTTCATTCGCGTGCGGCGGCTGCACTTGTGCCGCCCAGAGCTTGATCGACTCGCCGCTCATCACAGTCATGGCGCCCGGAAACGGATCGAAGGCGCGGATGCGGCGCACGATGGCCGCGGCGGGTTGTGTCCAATCGACCGCAGCCTCGTGCTTTTCGACCTTGTGCGCATAGGTCGTGCCCTCATTCGGCTGCGGCGTCGGGGTCAGCGTACCGGCCTCGGCGCGGCGCAGCACGTCGACGATCAGCCGCCCGCCGAGTTCGGCCAGCCGGTCGTGCAATCGTGCGGTGCTGTCGCCGCCGATGTCGATCGCCTCGACCTGCAGCATGGCGCCGGTGTCGAGGCCGGCATCCATCTGCATGATGGTGATGCCGGTCTGCATGTCGCCTGCTTCGACGGAGCGGTGAATCGGAGCCGCGCCGCGCCAGCGCGGCAGCAAGCTCGCATGAATGTTGAGGCAGCCGAGGCGCGGCACATCGAGCACCCACTGCGGCAGGATCAGACCGTAGGCGGCGACCACCATCACGTCGGCTTGCGCGGCTTCAAGGGTGGCGCGTGCAGCGAGGGCGTCGTCAGGATATTTGCCATCGAGCCGCAAGCTGCGCGGTTGCGCGACGGGCCAGCCGTTCAGTACGGCCAGTTGCTTTACGGCGGACGCCTGCAGCTTCATGCCGCGACCGGCCGGGCGATCGGGCTGCGTCAGCACCAGCGCGATGTCGAATCCCGCCGAAGCGATGGCGTCGAGCGCAATGCGCGCGAACTCGGGCGTGCCCGCGAAGACGATGCGCGGGCTGCTCACCAGGGCAGCCGCTCGAACTCGAGGTCGTCGCCCGTGTGATAACGCGCCACGACGCCCTGAGGGTCGATGTAGATATAGAGCAGGCGGCGGGTGTTCATCGACTTGTAGTGCCAGCTCCAGACCACGCCATCGAACGACGACACGCGGGTGACTTCGTACGGCCGTCCGTAGGTACGCAACACATCGGCCTCCCGCCAGAGGCCGACGCCCGGCTGGATGTCGCGATCGAACGCGCGGTCATCGAGCATCTGGCGAATCGCGACGACGCGGCCGGCGGCGTCAAGGTCGACATCGTTGACTTCGAAGCCTGCCGGAGCGCGCGAATATTGAAGGCGTTCACCGCCGCCGGGCAAAGGGTAGACAGCAGTGGGTTGGCCGAGGCGTTGCAATGCTTCGCCCCGCGACGTGCCTAGCGGAAGATTGGTCGGCTCGCTGGCGCAGCTGGCCAGCACCGCAAGCACTGCGACGAACGACAAAGCCTTCACCGAAAACCTGTTCCGAAGCAAAAGCACTCTCAAGCCTGGGTTTCGCGCAACTCTTCGCGCTGGGCCTTGAGCATCTTGCTCTTGATGCGGTTGCGCTTGAGCGGCGACAGGTATTCGACGAATACCTTGCCGAGCAGATGGTCCAGCTCGTGCTGCACGCAGACCGCCAGCAGGCCTTCGGCTTCGATGGTTCGGAGCTGGCCTTCGGCATCGAGGGCCGCGACCTTGACCAAAGTCGATCGCATTACACCGTCGTAGATGCCGGGGACCGACAGACAGCCCTCTTCGTTCAGCACCTTCTCGTCGCTGGCCCAGACGATCTCCGGGTTGATCAGCACGATCGGCTCGTCGCGATGCTCGGAAATGTCGATGACGACCACGCGCTCGTGCACGTCGATTTGCGTCGCCGCCAGGCCGATGCCCTCCGCGTCGTACATCGTCTCCAGCATGTCGGCAACCAGCGCCTTGACGCGTGCATCGACGCCCTGCACCGGTTTGGCAACGGTGTGCAGGCGTTTGTCGGGGAAGCTCAGGATCGTTCTTTTAGCCATGAAAGCGAGAAAAAGTTGTCGCTATTTTCGCCATTTCCGCGACGCGAAGACAGCTTGCGAACTGATAAACGTTGCCCAATCAAGGGCTTCAGCGCAAAATTCGTTGCAAATTGTGAGGAAACGTTTGTCCGGCGCGGCACTGTGCGTGTACATCATCAAACCATGAAAAAACTCCGAACCAACGCCCGTTTGCGGCCAACCCTGCTGACGACACTCGTGGCCTCCGCGCTCTTCAGCGCCGGTCTCGGCATTGGAACGGCGGCTTCAGCACAGAATTATCCGATCACGCCCGAGCAGCGCGCCGTGGCACAGCAGACCGCTCAAGCGGGCATTCCGGTCAGCGAACTCGCGCCCAATGCACCGGACGAATACACCATCAAGCCGGGCGACACGCTGTGGGCTATTTCCCGTATGTACCTCAAGAGCCCGTGGCGTTGGCCCGAGCTCTGGGGCATGAACATCACCGAGATCAAGAACCCGCACCGCATCTACCCAGGACAGGTGCTCTATCTCGACAAGACCGGCGGCCGCGCACGCCTCAGCACGCGCCGCGGTTCCGGCATGCCGGACGGCACCATCAAGCTGTCGCCGCGCACCCGTTATGAATCGCTTTCGGGCATGGCGTTGACGACGCTCAGCCCGGCGCTGATCGATCCCTTCCTCAGCGAAGCGATCATCATCGACGAGAACACCTTGATCACCGCGCCGCGCATCGTCGCCGGCAACGACGACCGGGTGCTGCTGGCGCGCGGCGACCGCGCCTATGCCCGTGGCGAAATCAATTCGCCATTGGTCGAGACGAGCGGCCCCGTCAAGCAGTTCCGGATTTACCGGAACGCCACGCCGCTGAAAGACCCGGCCACTGGCGAGATCCTCGGCTACGAGGCCGCCTACCTCGGCCGCGCCCGCATGGAGCGCGGCGAATCGACGATCACCCAGTTCGAAGAGGGCAAGGAAGTGACCAGCGTGGTGCCTGCCACCATCGACATCGTGGCGGCGCGAGAAGAAATGCGTGCTGGCGACCGGCTGCTGCCCGAACCGACACGCGAAGTACAGAGCTACGTGCCGCGCGCTCCAACGCAAGAAGTCAACGGCCGCATCGTCTCGGTCTACGGCGACGCAGTCACCTTCGCGGCGACCAACCAGATCGTCGCCATCAACAAGGGACTGCGCGACGGCATGGAAAGCGGTCAGGTGCTGGCTATCCTCAAGAACGGCCAGACCATCGTCGACAAGACCAATGGCGCCAAAGAAACGCTCAAGTTGCCTAACGAACGCATCGGCTTGCTGATGGTGTTCCGCGTTTTCAACAAGGCCTCTTACGCGCTCATCCTCGGTTCCAGCGACACGCCCAAGTCCGGCGACATCCTCGTCAATCCGTAAGTCGTAAGTTTGGAACGTGACGAACTCGCCGGCTGGCTGCGGCTTACGCTGACGCCAAGCATCGGCGACACCACAGCTCGCAAGCTGCTGGCCGCCTTCGGCTTGCCACTTCAGGTCTTTGCGCAATCCGAAGCCGCGCTGCAGCAGGTCGTATCGCCTGCACAGGCGGCTGCTCTTCGGCTGACGCCTGCAGGCTTGTCGGCGCTGGTCGACGAAACCTGGAACTGGCTGCAGGCGGTCGAGTCGTCCGGTGCCACGCGACGCCTCTTGACGCTGGCCGACCCGGCTTATCCGGCCTCGCTGCTCGACATGGTCGATCCGCCGCTGATGCTCTACGTGATCGGCGCGCCGCAATTCGATCTGACCGCGCTCGACCGGGCGCTCGCGATTGTCGGCAGCCGCAATCCAACGCCGCAGGGCGTATTGAATGCGCGCGACTTCGGTCGCGCCTTGGGGGAAGCGGATATCACCGTAGTTTCTGGACTGGCACTGGGTGTCGACGGCGCTGCGCACGAAGGCGCGCTGGATGCTGCCAAAGGCACCGATCGGTTCGCGACCATTGCGGTGGTCGGCACCGGGCTCGATAGGGTGTACCCCGCGCGCCACCGTGACCTGGCGCATCGCATCACGGCGCAAGGATTGATCGTCAGCGAATTCCCGCTCGACACGCCGCCGCTGAACCAAAACTTTCCGAAGCGCAACCGCATCATCGCGGGCCTGACGCGCGGCACGCTGGTGGTCGAGGCCGCGCTGCGTTCCGGCTCGCTGATCACAGCGCGGTTGGCCGTCGAGCAAGGCAAGGAAGTATTCGCCATTCCAGGATCGATCCACTCACCCCAGTCGCGCGGAGGCCATTCGTTGATACGGCAAGGCGCCAAGCTGGTGGAGTCGGTGCAGGACATTCTTGAGGAATTGCGCTTCGATGGCGGTGCGACGTCCGCAGCTTCTTCAGCTTCAGGCGCTACAGGCGGCGGGGATAGCACCGACGACGACGAAACCGAACCGTCATCTGGCCTGTTGCACGACCTCGGCTTCGATCCGGTGAGCCTCGACGCGCTCTGTGCTCGCACCGGCTACAGCGCCGCCGAGTTGCAAGGACGGCTGCTCGAACTGGAACTCGACGGACACGTCGCGCGTCTGCCCGGCGGCCTGTTTCAGCGCATCGCCGTCGGCTGACTTCGATGTGGACTTCGACGTCGCATCGGCACAACGAGTCAGGGTCGATTCGAGCAGGTGGGCTATATTGAGTGCCATGTTCGAAGTGCTTGTATTCGTCTACGAAAACTACTGGCGCAGCGACGCGTGCCCCGAGCCGGAGCAACTGGGCCGCAAGCTCACTGCACACGGCTTCGAGCCCGACGAAATCCGCGACGCGTTGCAATGGCTCGATGGCCTCACCGTTGCCACGCAGGGCATCCAGCTCACCAGGCATGTCGACGAGACGACCGCCACCGTTGGGTTGCGCGGCACCGGCGAAGCGGCACTGCCGCAGGCGACCGACTCCATGCGTGTCTATTCGGCGACCGAGCAAGACCACCTCGGTGCCGATTGTCTGGGCTTCATCAGCTTCCTTGAAACAGCCAACGTGCTATCACCGGGTTTGCGCGAGATCGTCGTCGAGCGCGCCATGGCAGCACCGGGCGATCCGGTGGCGCTCGATGAGCTGAAAATCATCGTGTTGATGGTGCACTGGAGCACCGGCATCGAGCCTGATGCGCTGGTGCTCGACGAGCTTTGCGACGGCCGCGAAGACAGGGTCGCGCACTAGCGACCGCGGTCGCCCCGCCCGCTAGTTAAGCAGGCGTTCGGGGTTGGCGTCCAGCTTGGCCAGCGCTTCACGCGTGGCACGGACGGTCAGGGTTTCTTCTTCTGCCGGCACCAGCAAACCCGCCTGCAAATAAGACGCCAGGCGGCCGGCCTGAATCAGAAAGCTGCGGCCATCGCTCGACGCGAACAGGTGCAGTTGCTTCCGATCGCTGCGCCAGACGAACTGGACCTGGCTCGGGCGGCTGTTGTGGTCCAGCATGAACCAGTTGCCAACCTGCAGTTCGTGCGCCCATGCCAGCATCTCTTCGCCGACCTTCTGGCCGGTATCGGGCACCACTTCGATCGAAGCGGCGTCGACGCCCAACAGCAGCTCGATGCTGGCAGCGTCGATTGGAAACTCTGCCGTGCCTTCGTCGCTGACGAAATCCTCGATGTTGGCCAGCCGCTGGGCCATCGCCTCGATCTTGGCCGGCGCAATGGCCTCGGTCTTGGACATGAAGGCGTCTGACAAGGTCGCACCGATGATCTTGATCTGCGCTTCCTGCGGGTCGCCGATGATGCCGAGCAAGGTCATGCCTTGCCGCAGGCGCTGCAGCAGCTTGGGCAGGTCTTGAATGACGCGGGTGCGGTCGTTGCGGTTGGGCTTGGCGCTGGCCGCCCACACGAGGTCGGATGCCGCGCGCTTGAGCGTCACGGTTTGCTCGTCTTGCGCACCGTATCGCAGCGCAGCGATGGCCAGAACCTCGGCCCAGACCTTGAACAAAAACTCGCGGATCTCGTCGCGCACCGGCATATCGTTGAGCATCTTCCGGAGCTCGATGGTGTACTGGATCGCCATCGTCTCCTTCTGCTCGACCTGCTGCGCCACGCTCATCACGCGCTGCGTCGCATCGCTCTGCGTCAGGTATTTGCCCAGGAAAGCGACAAACTCGTCGAACACCAGCTTGAAGACGCGTTGGCCGGTTTCCGGATACTGCTCGATGACCTGCACCACGCGGCGGATTTCGCCCTCCAGCGCGCTGCCCGAAATGGCGGCGGCATCGAAACCCATCACACACGAACCCATACGGTCGATAAGCATCCGCGCAGGATGCTGCAGGGTGCCGAAGAACTCCGGCTCGGCGATGGCAACGCGCAGCACCGGCATCTGCAGGCGCGCGAACCATACCCGCGCCGAGAACGGGATGCGCTCTTCGGCCAGGATGGCCTGGAACATGAGCGCGACGATTTCCACTGTCGCCTTGTCGGCGGTGGTGGGCGCTTTCTTCTTGAGTTCTGTCGTGCGTCGGCGCAGATCGGCGGCCGTCTGCTGCAGCGCGGTTGCCTCTTCGCCCACCACGTACTGCGACGAGGCCAGTTGGTAGGCGGCCTCGGCATCGGCGATGGCCGCGACGAAGGCCGGCGAAGCCCCGCCCGCGCCACGCGCCATGACGCCGTTCGCGTAGCCACCGCCCGGCGCGCCCGATCCGGCGACATGCTGGATTCCGCTGCTGCTTTCAGTTCCGAGCCGTGCCGAGACGAATCGCTTCAGGTTAAGCAACACGCCCTGAGCGCGCTGACGCGCCATCAACAGCGGCGAGCCGCCCGTTGCAACGACACCTTCGTTGCCGCCGCCTTGCGAATTTCCGGCACCGCCGCCCCAGCCCATGCCGACCCCGATGGCAGCGGGCGCAAAGCTGCCGGGCGGGGCGATACTTTGCATTCCCCTCGACGCGCCGCCACCGCCGTACTGCCCGGCAGGCCCGGGGCCGGACGACTGCGCGCCGCCGTAGCCGTTCCCCAGCGGCATCGTCCCCGAAGCGGCGTTGCCAGTGCGCTTGACGAAGCTCTTGAGATCGATCTCGGGCATCACGCCCTTGCCGATCAGGAAAGCGTTGGCGTCCTTGTAGGCTTTCACCACCGCCTCAACCAGCTTCACCTGGATCGAATCCTGGACCTTGGTCCACATCGCCCGGGTCAGCCCGGCCGCCAGCCACTGCTCGACCAGCAGCTTGGCGAGCGTTTCAGGCTTGAAAACGTCCTTGGCATCGAGTTCGCTGGTGCCCTCGAGATGCTGGATGCGCAGCCGCAGGTCGTTCAGTTCGAAGCTGGCCTTGTCGGCGATGAGTTGGGCGAGTCGCGACGAGAGGATGTTGTTTTCCACCACCTCGTCGCCGATCAGTTCAAGGCGCGACAGCGAATTCTGCGTGGTGCCGCCCGTGCTGGTCCCGAGAACCTTGCGCCAGCTGGCTTGCGACATCGCAACCCAGTTCGACGCCTGACCTTGGAACGACAGAAAGTCGTCGCGGTTCTCCTGCATCGCCCGCGCGTTACCGGTTTGCGCAGCCAGTGACGAAAGGCGTTCACGTATGGCGAGCGCCGCGGGGGCAATCACTGTCTCGGTTGCGGCGACGAAACGCTCACGGGTCTCGCGGGCGAGCTGCAGGGAGATAGCGGGGGGTCGCGACGTACTCATGAGGGATCAGGGCGGCAAAAAAGCAGTTCCACAGTAGCGAGCTTGCATCGGGAAACAATTGCGCACAAGAGTATCCGTTACTCCAATCACTTGCATTACACCGCCGCGCCGGCGTTCGGGTCGTCCGGATCGCCTTCGCGCTTGGTCGGGCCCTTGATCAAGTCCTCGCGCTTGACGCCGAGCCACATTGCGATGGCCGCCGCCACAAAGGCCGATGAGTAGATGCCGAACAGGATGCCGATGGTCAGCGCCAGCGCAAAGTAGTGCAGCGTCGGGCCGCCGAAGAAGAACATCGACAGCACCACGAGCTGGGTCGAACCGTGGGTAATGATGGTTCGGCTGATGGTCGAGGTGATCGCGTTGTCGATGATCTCGACCGTCGACAGCTTGCGGTAGCGCCGGAAGTTCTCGCGAATCCGGTCGAAGATCACCACCGACTCGTTCACTGAATAGCCCAGCACCGCCAGCACTGCCGCCAGCACCGCCAGCGAAAACTCCCACTGGAAGAACGCGAAGAAGCCCAGGATGATGACGACGTCGTGCAGATTGGCCAGCACCGTGGCCAGCGCGAACTTCCACTCGAAGCGAAACGCCAGGTAGATCATGATGCCGACCACCACCATGCCGAGCGCTTTCAGCCCGTTGGTGGTGAGCTCTTCGCCGACCTGCGGGCCGACGAACTCGGTGCCGCGCAGCGTGGCGGCGGGGTCGGCCGCCTTCAGCGCCTCGATGACTCGCGCGCTCTGCTGCGTCGCGTTCATGCCCTTTTGCGCCGGCAGCCGGATCTGCACATCGCGCGACGAGCCGAAAGCCTGCACCTGCACGTCGGGATAGCCCAGCTTTGCGACGCTCTCGCGCACCTTGCCGATGTCCGCCGACTGCGCGTAGGCGACCTCCATCACCGTGCCGCCGGTGAACTCGACCGACAGATGCAGCCCGCGGTGCAGCAGGAAGAACACCGCCAGCGCGAAGGTGACGAAAGAAATGATGTTCAGCACCAGCGCGTGGCGCATGAACGGGATGGTCTTGTGGATGCGGAAGAATTCCATGGCCTGTTCTTCCTTTTATTTGCCCGGGGCCACGGCGGTACCGACATCGGCGTCGGTCTTGGGCCGCCACACGGTGCCGATAGACACCGTCTTGAGCTTCTTCTTGCCGCCGTACCAGAAGTTGACCAGCCCGCGCGAGAAGAACACCGCCGAGAACATCGAGGTGACGATGCCGATGCAGTGCACCACAGCGAAGCCGCGAATCGGCCCTGAGCCGAAGGCCAGCAGCGCGATGCCTGCTATCAGGGTGGTGACGTTCGAATCGAGGATGGTGCCCCAGGCTCGGTCGTAGCCAGCGTGAATGGCAGCTTGCGGCGACGCGCCGTTGCGCAGTTCTTCGCGTACCCGCTCGTTGATCAACACATTCGAGTCGATGGCGACGCCGATGGCCAGTGCCATGGCGGCGATGCCCGGCAGCGTGAGCGTGGCCTGCAGCATCGAAAGGATCGCCACCAGCAGCATCAGGTTCACCGCCAGCGCGATCGACGAAAACGCCCCGAACAGCGCGTAGTAGATGCACATAAACACCATGATGGCGATGAAGCCATACATCACGCTGTCGAAACCCTTCTTGATGTTGTCGGCGCCCAGGCTCGGGCCGATGGTCCGCTCCTGAATGATTTCCATCGGCGCAGCGAGCGAACCGGCGCGCAGCAACAGCGCCAAATCGTTGGCTTCGACCACGTTCATCGAGCCCGAAATCTGGAATCGGTTGCCGAGTTCGCCGTTGATCGACGGCGCGGTCAGCACTTGGCCCTTGCCCTTTTCGAAGATCAGCATCGCCATGCGCTTCTTGAAATTTTCGCGGCTGACGTCGCGCATGATCCGACCGCCCTTGGCGTCCATGGTCAGGTCAACCTTCGGCTGGTTGCTCTGCTGGTCGAAGCCCGGTTGCGCGTCGGTCAGGTTCTCGCCGGTGACGAGCACCTGCTTTTTGACGATGACCGCCCGACCGGTGCGGTCCAGAAATTTCTCGGAACCGAACGGCACCGGGCCGCTGCCGGTTTCGGCAGCACGCCCTTCGGCGCTCTCGTCGACCAGGCGCATTTCGAGCGTGGCGGTGCGACCGAGAATGTCCTTGGCCTTGGCCGTGTCCTGCACGCCGGGCAACTGGACCACGATGCGGTCGATGCCCTGCTGCTGGATCACCGGTTCGGCCACGCCGAGTTCGTTGATCCGGTTGTGCAGCGTGGTGATGTTCTGCTTGAGCGCGGCGTCCTGCAGCCGGCGCGCGGCCTCGGGCTTGATGACGGCGGTCAGCTTGAAGTTGTCGCCGTCTTGCGTCGCGGTGCCGGTGAGATCGGGGAACTGGTCCTGCACCAGGCCGCGCGCGGCTTCGAGGCTCGCTGCATCGCGGAAAGTGACTTCGATGGCCTGGCCGTTGCGCGTGACCGCGCTGCCGCGGATGTTCTTGTCGCGCAGCGCGCTTCGAACGTCACTGGCAAAAGTTTCAGCGCGCTTGTCGAGGGCGCCCTTCAGGTCGACCTGCAGCATGAAGTCGACGCCGCCACGCAGGTCGAGGCCGAGGTACATCGGATAGGCATGCAGCGCGGCAAGCCACGCCGGCGAACGCGGCACGAGATTGAGCGCCACCGTGTAAGACGGGTCGTTCGCGTCGGGCACCAGCGCGTGCTGAATGACGTCGCGCGCCTTCAACTGGTCGTCCGGCGTCAGGAAACGCACGCGCAACGACGTCGCGTCGAGCGTTTGCATGTCCGGCACGAGATTCGCCGCCTTCAGCGCCTCGTCGATACGCGCCTGCGTGGCGCCGTCGACCTTGGCGGTCGACTTGGCAGCCGACACCTGCACCGCAGGCGCTTCGCCGAAGAAATTGGGCAGGGCGTAAATCAGCCCCACGAGCAGCACGATCACGATGATCGCGTACTTCCAGACCGGATAACGGTTCATCGATTCAACCTTCAAGACGCGTAGCGCGAAGCACCCGCGTTATCACCGACTTATTACTTGATTGCGCCCTTGGGCAGAACCTGGACGACGGCGCTGCGCTGCACCTGAACTTCGACGCCGGCGGCAATCTCGACGCTCAAGTACGTGTCGCCGATCTTGGTGATCTTGCCGAGCAGTCCACCGGTGGTAGCGACTTCATCGCCCTTGGCAAGCGCTTCGATCATGGCGCGAGCTTCTTTCTGGCGCTTCATTTGCGGGCGGATCATGACGAAATACAGCACCACGAACATGAGCACCAGCGGCAGCATGCTGCCCAGCGACGAAAACATGTCGCCAACCCCTGCAGCAGCGGGCGCGGTCTGGGCGAAAGCAGAAGAAATGAACAAGGGGAAGTCTCCAACTGATTAGAACAAGACGGACAAGACAGACAAAACGGGAATGCGAGCCGGAATGAAGCTACCGGTCGCTGGCAGGCGGCCAACAGGACCGCATGACACAGCCCTGGGCTGCGAACAGCACCGAGCATTGTATTCGGCGGGGCCGGCCTCACCCGAAGGCTTACCCGGCGCGCCGAACGGGGCTTTCGACGCCGCGGATCAGGCGGCGACCTCGTTGCAGATCAGGCCGTTGCGCGCGCCTTTTGCGGGTTGCGCCACTGGTCGAGCAGCGCCGCCCATCGGGTGCGCGCCGCCGCCAGGTTGCGATCCTTCACATGACCGTAGCCGCGAATCTGCTCCGGCAGCGCCGCGATTTCCAGCGCGGTCGCGTGGTTGCCCGCATTGAGCCCGGTCAGCACTTCATCGATGGCGGCGCGGTACTCGCCAATCAGCGCGCGCTCGGTTTTGCGTTCTTCGGTACGGCCGAAGATGTCGAGCGCCGTACCGCGCAGGCCCTTCAGCTTCGCGAGGAAGCGGAAGCCGGTCAGCATCGCCGGACCGAACTTCTGCTTTTGCGGTTCACCCTTGGCGTTCTTCTTCCCGATGATCGGGGGCGCCAGGTGGTAGTTGAGCTTGAAGTCGCCCTCGAACATTCCGTTGACGCGATCCAGGAACGAGCGGTCGGTGTGCAGCCGAGCGACTTCGTACTCGTCCTTGTATGCCATCAGCTTGAACAGGTAGCGCGCCACGGCTTCGGTCAGGCTGGTCTTGCCGACCAGCGACGACTCCGACTGCTGCACCTTGGCGACGAAACCTTTGTACTGCTCCGCATACGCCGCGTTTTGATAAGCGGTCAAAAACTCGACGCGGCGCTTCACCAGGCTTTCGACCGTCTCGCGCTTTTTGAACTCGATGACGTGCCCCGGCGCCACCAGCTTCTGCACGGCCGCCAGGTCGTGCGCCGCGCGACGGCCCCATTCGAACGCTGTCTTGTTGTTCTCGATCGCGACGTTGTTGAGGTCGATCGCGCGCATCAGCGACTCGTATTCGAGCGGCAGCCAGCCGCGCTGCCACGCAAAACCCAACAGCATCGGGTTGGCATACAGGCTGTCGCCCATCAAGGCGACCGCGAAAGCATCGGCGTCGAAAGTGCCGAGGTTGTCGACACCGACGGCGCGTGCAATTTCATTGGCGCAGTCATCTTGCGGATTCACCCAGTTGGCGTTGCGCACGAAAGCCGCCGTCGGCGTGCTGTGCGTGTTGAGCGCAACGTGCGTGCGCCCTTCACGCATGCGCGCCAGCGTCTCGGCGTTGACCGCCACCAGCGGATCGGCCGCCAGGATCAAATCGGCCGCCGCAGTGCCGACGCGCGTGGTGCGAATCGCGTCTTGCGACTCGCCGATGAGCGCATGGCTCCAGGTCGCACCACCCTTTTGCGCCAGGCCCGCCGCGTCCTGCGTGACGATGCCCTTGCCTTCGATGTGCGCGGCCATGCCGAGCAACTGGCCGATGGTGATAACCCCGGTGCCGCCGACACCCGCGACGACGACGCCCCAGACCTGGTCGCGCGCCAGTTGCGGCACGCGCGGCTCAGGCATCGCGCCCATCTCGAAAGGCGAACTGGCTTTGCTCTTCGACTTCTTCTTGAGTGCGCCGCCTTCGACGGTCACGAAGCTCGGGCAGAAGCCCTTGAGGCAGCTCATGTCCTTGTTGCAGGTGCTCTGGTTGATGGCGCGCTTGCGACCGAACTCGGTTTCAAGCGGCTCGACCGACAGGCAATTGCTCTGCACGCTGCAGTCGCCGCAGCCCTCGCACACCAGTTCGTTGATGACCACGCGCTTGGCCGGATCGACCGCCGTGCCGCGCTTGCGGCGGCGCCGCTTTTCGGTCGCGCAGGTCTGGTCGTAAATGATCGTGGTCGTGCCCTTGATCTCGCGAAACTCGCGCTGGATTTCGTCGAGATCGTCGCGATGGCGAATGGCGACGCCCTTGCCGGCGTAGCTGCCCGGCACCGTGACGCCGTCGTACTTCTCGGGTTCGTCGGTGACGATGACGACCTTCATGGCGCCTTCGGCATGCAGGCTTTCCGCGATCTGAAGGACCGAATGGCCTTCGGGCCGCTCGCCGATCGCCTGACCGCCGGTCATGGCGACCGCGTCGTTGTAGAGGATCTTGTAGGTGATGTTCACGCCCGCCGCGATCGACTGGCGAATGGCGAGCAGGCCGCTGTGAAAGTACGTCCCGTCGCCCAGGTTCGCGAAGATGTGCTGGTCGGTGGTGAAAGGCTGCTGGCCGACCCACGGCACGCCCTCGCCGCCCATCTGCGTGAAGCCGATGGTGCTGCGGTCCATCCAGGTTGCCATGAAGTGGCAGCCGATGCCGGCCATGGCGCGTGAACCTTCGGGCACCACGGTGCTGGTGTTGTGCGGACAGCCCGAGCAGAACCAGGGCTGGCGCCCCTCGGTCACGCCGCCGGCCTGCATGATTTCCATCGAGCGCTCCTTGGCGTCGAGGATGGCGATCTGCGCCTGCACGCGCGCTCGCATGTCGGCGCCAGCATTGTCGAGGATGCCGAGCTTCTTCAGGCGCTGCGCGATGGCCTTGGCGATCAGAGCCGGATTCAAGTCGGCGTTGGCGCGCAGCAGCGTGTTCGCGGTCGGGTTCGACATCGACCATTCGCCACCCGAAAAGTCGCCATCGTCGAGCTCGTTGAATTTGCCCACGACATGCGGCCGGACGTCGGCGCGCCAGTTGTAGAGCTCCTCTTTCAATTGGTATTCGATGACCTGGCGCTTCTCTTCGACCACCAGGATCTCTTGCAAGCCGGTTGCGAACTCGCGGGTGAGTTGCGCCTCGAGCGGCCACACCACGCCGACCTTGTGCAGACGAATGCCGAGCTGTCGACAAGTCGCGTCGTCGAGGCCAAGGTCCAGCAACGCCTGGCGCGTGTCGTTGTAAGCCTTGCCGCTGGCCATGATGCCGAAGCGATCATGGTCACCTTCGATCACGTTGTAGTTGAGGCGGTTGGCACGGATGTACGCCAGCGCGGCGTACCACTTGTAGTGCATCAAGCGTGCCTCCTGCTCCAGCGCGTGGTCGGGCCAACGAATGTGCAGGCCGCCCGGCGGCATTTCGAAGTCGGTCGGGATCACGATGTCGACACGCTCCGGGTCGATCATGGCCGTCGCGCTCGACTCGACGATTTCCTGGATCGTCTTCATGCCTGACCAGATGCCCGAGAACCGGCTCATCGCGAAGGCGTGAACGCCGAGGTCGAGAATTTCCTGCACGTTGGCCGGAAAGAACACCGGCGTGCCGCAGGCCTTGAAGATGTGGTCGCTCTGGTGCGCCGCAGTGCTGCTCTTGCTGATGTGGTCATCGCCTGCCACCGCGATCACGCCGCCGAACTCGGTGGTGCCAGCCATATTGGCGTGCTTGAAGACGTCGGAGCAACGGTCCACGCCCGGCCCCTTGCCGTACCAGATGCCGAAAACGCCGTCGAACTTGTTGGTACCCGGCGGCGAGAAGCCCAGTTGCTGCGTGCCCCACAGCGCGGTGGCCGCCAGCTCTTCGTTGACGCCCGGCTGGAACACGATGTTCTGCGCCTTCAGGTACTTGCTGGCCTTCCACAGCGCCTGGTCGTAGCCGCCGAGCGGCGAGCCGCGGTAGCCGCTGATGAAGCCCGCCGTGTTCTTGCCGTTTTGCTGGTCGCGCAGGCGCTGCAGCATCGGCAGCTTGACCAGCGCCTGCACCCCGCTCATGAAGGCGCGACCGTAGTCGAGCGAATATTTGTCGTCGAGGGTGACGGTCTCTAGCGCCTTGCGAATGTGCTCGGGCAGGGGTGCATTCATCGTCTCTGTCTCCTGAATTGGCGTGGCCTTGTGGGCGTGGCTGAAGGGTCTGTGCCCGGTAGGGCGCGTGCCCACGTTGTACGCAAAGTGTATGCCTGGGTCACGGACAGGTGTTTGCGTTCTTTGCCTTCAAAACGCCGCTTCCAGAATGGATCTTTCTTAAAATAGCGTCTTATGGAAAGCATCGACAAGTTCGATCTGGCAATCCTGCAAGAACTGCAGACCGACGGCCGCCTCACCAATGCCGAACTTGCGCAACGCGTCGGTCTCTCCGCCGCGCCCTGCTGGCGCCGCGTGCGTGCGCTCGAAGAGGCGGGCTTCATCAAGGGCTATCACGCAGAAATCGACCGCCACAAGATCGGACTCGGCGTGCTGGCTTTCGTGCGGGTCGACACCGAGCGCGTCCAGGGCGACGCCACCCGCAAACTCGAGGACGCTATCCGCAAGCTGCCCGAGGTGGTGGCCTGCCACTACATCAGCGGCACCGGCACCTTCGAGCTGCAGGTGGTGGCGCAAGACCTCGACAGCTTTTCGAGCTTCGCTCGCCAGCACCTGATGAACCTGCCCAATGTGAAAGACCTGCACACCAGTTTTTCGCTGGGCGAAGTCAAAGCGAACAGTGCGTTGCCGCTGGGGCATTTGGCCGGCAAGCCTTCGCGTACGCGAGCGGGACGATAGCCGGCGATGCCACCGATTTCCCCCGACCAGAACGCCGAGCCAGAGACTTATGCCGAGCCGGCCACCGACCTGCGCCCACCCCGCGTCGGCGCGTTCGACCCGCTGAGCCTGCCGGTGTTCCGCATGCTGTGGAGCACCTGGCTCATCGCCAATGTCTGCATGTGGATGAACGACGTGGCGGCGGCGTGGATGATGACCACGCTCACCACGACGCCGATCTGGGTCGCGCTGGTGCAATCGGCCTCGACCTTGCCGGTGTTCTTGCTCGGGCTGCCGAGCGGCGCATTGGCGGACATCCTGGATCGGCGGCGCTGGCTGATCGCCACGCAGTTCTGGCTGGCCGGCGCCGCCGTCGTGCTGTGCGCAGCGAGCGTGCTCGACCTCATCAACGCGCCGCTGCTGCTGGCACTCACCTTCGCCAACGGCATCGGGCTGGCGATGCGTTGGCCGGTGTTCGCGGCCATCGTGCCGGAGCTGGTGCCGCGCACCCAATTGCCGGCGGCGCTCGGGCTCAACGGCATCGCGATGAACGCATCGCGCATCATCGGCCCGCTGCTGGCCGGCGCGCTCATCGCCAGCGCGGGCAGCGTATGGGTGTTCGGACTCAACGCGGTGCTGTCGGTGGCCTCCGGCTTTGTCGTGATGCGCTGGCGGCGTGAGCACATACCCAATCCGCTCGGCCGCGAAAAGCTCATCGGCGCGATGCGCGTCGGCGTGCAGTTCGTGCGGCAATCGCAGCGCATGCGCGCGGTGCTCGTGCGCATCTCGATCTTCTTCCTGCATTCCACCGCGCTGCTCGCCCTGCTGCCTTTGCTGGCGCGCGGCCTGCACGGCGGCGATGCCGGCACCTTCACGCTGTTGCTCGCTTCGATGGGTGCAGGTGCGATCGTTGTGGTGCTGTTCCTGCCGCGGTTGCGCCAGGCTTTCGACCGCGATCAACTGGTGCTGCGCGGCACGCTCATCCAGTCGGCCGCCACGGCTGTGATGGCCTACGCGCCCAACACCTGGGTCGCGGTGCCCGCCATGTTCTTCGCCGGTGCCGCCTGGATCACTGTGGCCAATTCACTGTCGGTATCGGCCCAGCTCGCATTGCCGGACTGGGTGCGAGCCCGCGGCATGTCGATGTACCAGATGGCGATCATGGGCGCGACCGCTTTCGGTGCTGCCGTGTGGGGCCAGATCGCCACGGTCGGCACGCTGCAGACCGCCTTGCTGATCGGTGCCGTGAGCGGCGTTCTGATGATGGGCGTGGCGTTGCGCTACGTGGTGGATGGCGGCGGCAGCGACGAAGACAACGACCTGAGCCCCGCGCGTGAAGGCTGGGCGCAGGCGCCTGCGCATCCGGCACCGAGCGAGGGCCGCGTCGTCATCACGGTCCAATACATCATCGATCCGGCACGGGCCGCGGCCTTTCATCTGGTGATGCAGCAGACGCGCCGCACGCGGCTGGCCGAAGGCGCGATCGGCTGGGAACTGCTCAACGACATTCGCGAGCCGGAACGCTATGTCGAGCAGATCGTCGATGCGTCGTGGACCGAGCATCTGCGGCGCTTCAACCGTGCGACCGCCGCCGACCTGGCGCTGCGTGAACGCCGCCTTGCGTTCCATAGGGGCGAGGGCCCGCCGGTCGTTACGCGCTATATCGTGAAGCGTTGAACTCGCCCTGTCAGGACTTCTTCGTGGGCAACTCGATGCCAGGGAAGATCTTGATCACCGCGCTGTCGTCTTCCTTCGCAAAGCCGGCGGTCGAGGCTTGCATGAACATCTGGTGCGCGGTGCTCGACAATGGCAACGGAAACTTCGTCGCGCGCGCCATGTCGAGCACGATGCCGAGGTCTTTCACGAAGATGTCGACGGCCGACAACGGTGTGTAGTCGGCGGCGAGCACGTGGGCCATCCGGTTTTCGAACATCCAGCTGTTGCCGGCGCTGTGCGTGATGACTTCGTACAGCGCGGCCGGGTCGACGCCTTCACGCAGGCCGAGTGCCATCGCCTCTGCCGCCGCGGCAATGTGCACGCCGGCCAGCAACTGGTTGATGACCTTGACCTTGCTGCCCGCGCCGGCCTTGTCACCCAGGCGGTAGACCTTGCCGGCCATTGCATCGAGCACTTCGCCGACCTTGGCATAGGCCTCGGGCGTGGCGGCCGTCATCATCGTCATCTCGCCGCTGGCGGCCCGCGCGGCACCACCGGAAATTGGCGCGTCGATGTACAGCAGGCCCATGGCCGCCAGGCGGGACTCGAAGGCGATCGACACGGTCGGGTCGACGGTGGAACACATCACGAACACACTGCCGGGCTTCATCGTGGCCGCGACGCCGTTTGCGAATTTGTCACCAACACTGCCGAACAGCACGCTCTCGGTCTGCGCCGCGTTCACGACCACCGAGACCACCACGTCGCACTGCGCGCCCAACTCGGCCAGCGACGCACAGGCGGCGCCGCCGTCTTTAGCGAACGCATCGGCAACTTCTTTGCGCACATCGAACACGCGCAGGTCGAAGCCCTTGCGGCGCAACGATTGCGCCATGCCACTGCCCATGGCACCGAGGCCGATCAGACCAATCTTCAACGTCATCTTGTCGTCTCCTTTTGTTGTGTAGTCAAGCCAGTAGTTTTTCCAGATCGACATCGACTCGCGTCGCTTCGCGGTCGAGCACATTCACGCAATACAGCACCTCGATCCATTGCTCTGCGCGCACCGCTGTTTCCAGCTGACGCGAAGCCTGTGCCGCGCCAAGCGCGAAGATGGCCGAGAAGGCGCCTTTGAGCGCGTGAACGTGCTGCAGCAGCACCGGCACTTCACGCGCGATCGAGGCCTTGCGAATGGCGCGGCGCCGCAGCGCGATGTCTTCCCGCATCACGCCGGCGAGTTCACGCACAGACGCCATGTCGTTGCCCATGGTCTCCAGGAGCCGCGCAAGGTCCAGTGCCGATGCGCCCTTGCGCTCGGGAGCGGGCACAGAGGCGATAGGCGCTGGCGCTGTCACCACGGCGGTGATCGTCTTGCGCACCGACGGTGCCGAAAGTGAAACGGGCGCCACTGGCGCCGGCCTGCTCGGAAAGGCGCTCAGGTCGAAATCGAATTCAGGCACGAGCACTTCAGGCACCTCGCTCGACGCGCGCATCGCCGACTGCATGGCCTCGGCCAGCCGCGCGGGCGACACGGGCTTGGAGACATAGCCGTCCATGCCCTCGGCAAGGCAACGCTCGCGATCGCCGGCCATCGCATGCGCGGTGAGCGCGACGATGGGCGTGCGCGGGCGGCCGGGCAGCGCCGCTTCGCGCGCGCGAATCTGCGCGGTGGCATCGAAGCCGCTCATGACCGGCATCTGCACGTCCATCAGCACCAGATCGAAGCGCTGCCGTTGCCACGCGCTCACGGCCTCCTCGCCGTTGCGCACGACCGTGAAGGTGCACCCCATGTCGCCCAGCAGCCGGCGCATCAACAACTCGTTGACGGCATGGTCTTCCGCCAGCAGCACGTTCAGGCCGTGCACCGTGAGCATGTCGAGCGGAGCCGGCTCCGACAGCACGCTGAAGTCGTCGTTGGCCTCGTCGAACACGGCGGTGAAGCTGAAGGTGCTGCCCTGCTGCGGTCGACTCTCGACCCGGACCTCGCCCTCCATCATGTTCACCAGCCGCGCGCAAATCGCCAGGCCCAGGCCGGTGCCGCCGTGTCGCCGCGTGGTCGACGCATCGGCCTGCGTGAAGGCCTCGAAAATCTGCCGCTGCTTGTCCTCCGGGATGCCGATGCCGGTGTCGCGCACCGAGAACAGCAGCCGCTGCCGACGCGGCGGAAGATCGCCCTGGTCGTCGTCGACAGCCAGCGTGACATGGATGCTGCCGCGTTCGGTGAACTTGATGGCGTTCGACATCAGGTTCGACATCACCTGGCGCAACCGTCCGGGGTCACCCACGACCACCGGCGGCACATCGGGTGCGATGTCGATATCGACACTCACGCCTTTCTTCTCCGCAGCCGGGACATGCAGCGCGACCACGTCGTTGATCCAGCGTTCGACGTCGAAGCGGATCTGCTCGAAGACCAGCTTGCCGGCTTCGATCTTGGACAGGTCGAGCACGTCGTTCAGCAAGCCCAGCAAGGCGGTGGCCGAGCTGTCGACCAGTTGCAGGTAGCGCCGCTGCTCGGCATCGAGCTTCGACTTGTGAAGGAGCCGAGTGAGTCCGAGGATCGCGTTGAGCGGCGTGCGCACTTCGTGGCTCATGTTGGCCAGGAACTCGCCCTTGGCGCGGCTGCTTTCCTCCGCCTCGGCGCGCGCCTTGTCGATCTCGGCCAGCATCTCGCGGCGCGCCGTGATGTCGCGGTTGTAGCCGGTGAGCTTCAGCGGGGCACCGGCGGTATCGCGCTCGGTGATCATGCCGATGCTCTCGATCCAGATCCACCCTGTGGCTGCCGCCACGCGGTGCTCGACCGAATAGCGATCGCTGTTGCCATTGAGGGCAGCCTCGAATGCGGCGCGCACCGCCAGCACATCCTCGGGATGCACCCGCGACAGCAGTCCGCGCAGATCCCAAAGACTGTCGGGCGCCGCATCACCGATCATCTCGTCCCAGCGCAGGCTGAGAAAAATGCGGCCGCTCGGCACATCGCACTCCCACTGCGCAACGCGCGCTGCCTCGGCGACCAGCATGTGGCGCCGCGCCGACACCAGCGTCTTGCGCGAGGCTTCGATTTCTTCGGCCTGGCGCAGCGTCAACGCCTCGAGCGCATCACGCTCTTCGGACAGCCGCTCGATGCGGACCAGCGCACCTTGCAAGGCGTCGTCGTGCTCAGCATGTGTCATTTCAGATGCGGGTTGTAACTTCGAGGCGTAATAATGAAAACGACTTAGTGCTCGATCAAAAAATCATTTGCCGAACAAATCCACGGCGCCTTTTGGCGCGTAAGCCAAAACGAGTATGCACGTGAACGTTGGACTTAAAAACGATGAGGATGATGCCGAGGCGGAGAGCGCCACGGTGCTGCTGGTCGACGACCAGCCGGTCATCGGCCTGATCGTTCGCAAGATGCTGTCGAGCGACGCAGCCATCGGATTCCACGAGTGCAACGACGCCACCGCAGCGATCGACACGGCGCGCGCTTGCCGTCCCACCGTCATCCTGCAAGACCTCGACATGCCGGGCGCCAACGGGCTCGATCTGGTCATGGCTTACCGCTCGATCCCCGAGCTGCGGAACATTCCGATCATCGTGCTGTCGTCCAACGACGAGCCAGCGATGAAGAAGGCGGCCTTCGCCATCGGCGCCAACGACTACCTGGTCAAGCTGCCGGAGCCGATCGAGTTGATGGCGCGCGTGCGCTACCACTCACGCTCCTACATGGCGCTGCTCCAGCGCGACAACGCCTACCGCGCACTGCACGAGGGCCGGACGAAGCTGCGGCAAAGCAACTTGGAGCTGCAGCGCCTGACCAACTCGGATGGACTGACCGGCCTCGCAAACCGTCGCTACTTCAACACGTACATCGAGCAGGCGTGGGCCACATCCCAAAAAGACGCCTCCGTGCTGTCGCTGTTGATGATCGATGTCGACTACTTCAAGCTCTTCAACGATGCGTTCGGCCACCTTGCAGGAGACGACGCGCTGCAGCGGGTCGCGCAAGCGGTGCAGGGCGCGATAGTCGAACCGATGAGTCTTGCCGCACGATTCGGTGGTGAAGAGTTTGCCGTGATCCTCCCCTGCAAGGGTGCCAAAGCGGCCTGTGAAATGGGCGAACGCGTGCGCCGTGTTGTCGAGGCATTGGGCATTCCCCATCCTTCGGTCGCAGGCGCCAGTGTCACCGTGAGCATCGGGGTAGCGACGATGACGGCCAGTGTCGCGACACGCTCGACCGACCTGATCGCCGCGGCAGATGCCCGGCTCTATTGCGCCAAATACGACGGGCGCAATCGGGTGGTCGGCGCGGCTTAGCGGTCGCGGCGATTGCGCTTGTCCGCAATCGCACATATGCAACAGCAGGGCGTTGTGCACGCCATGTTGGTTGGCAACAAGGAGGTCGTCCGCGAAAATGAAATCTCTCAGATTCGCTCATGATTTCCCACAAAACCCTCTTGAAGTACCACGAACGTTCTACTTGCTCGGTTCAGTGGCCCGAATTCGATCGGGCATTCGCTGCCGACTCGAGTGACGGCCTTGAATTTCCATGACGACCGAAGGCGATCAGCCCGAGGACATTGCTTGCCTGTTCCGTAAGTTCGGCGGCGATCCGACGACATACAAGGAGTTCGCGCCACGCGACGAGCCCGCTGCCGATGTGGGCGTACGGCCACTGATTTCGCCTTTCCCCGCGACTGCACCGGCGCCCGAGCCTGTGCCGCCCTCCGCCGTGACGGCACGGCGTGGCTTGCTGTCCCGATGGCGCAGACCCAGCTGACCCACGTCGTCACGCTGCCGCCCGAGCCGCCACCGGCCGAGTCGCTGCTGCTCGACCATCCGGTGCTGCGTGTCGTCGCTTGGGTCGCCACCTTCGCGCTACTGCCCGCCGTCGTCATCACGCCGCTGACGCTGCACCAGCAGCTCACGCTGTCGGTTGTCATTTTGATCACCGGTCTCGTCGTCAACCGCTTTGCCGGACGCTTCGCCAGCCTGGTGCTTATCTTTCTTTCGGTGGTGGCATCGTCGCGCTACATGTACTGGCGCGTGACCGAGACGATGACCATGGACAGCGCGCTCCAGGTCGTGCTCGGCGCGGGTCTGTTGATGGCGGAGGTCTACGCCTTCATCGTGCTGCTGCTCGGCTATGTCCAGACCGCTTGGCCGCTCGGCCGCAAGCCCGTACCCATGCCGGCCGACCCGGCAGTCTGGCCGACCATCGACGTCTTCATCCCGACCTACAACGAGCCACTGTCGGTGGTGCGCCCGACGGTGCTCGCCGCGCAGGCCATCGACTGGCCGCGCGACAAGATCAACATCTTCGTGCTGGACGACGGGCGGCGCGAAGAGTTCCGCGTGTTCTGCGAGGCGGTCGGTGTCGCGCACGTCACCCGCACCGACAACAAGCACGCCAAGGCCGGCAACATCAACGCCGCGCTGAAGAACACCAGCGGTGAGTTCGTCGCCATCTTCGACTGCGACCACATCCCGACGCGTTCGTTCATGCAGATCGCATTGGGCTGGTTCGACCGCGAACCCAAGCTCGGCATGGTGCAATTGCCGCACTACTTCTTCTCGCCCGATCCTTTCGAGAAGAACCTCGATACCTTCGGCACAGTGCCGAACGAAGGCGAGTTGTTCTACGGCCTCATCCAGGACGGTAACGACCTCTGGAACGCGACCTTCTTTTGCGGCTCGTGCGCCGTGCTGCGGCGGACCATCTGCGAAGAGGTCGGCGGTATCGCCACCGAGACGGTGACCGAAGACGCGCACACCGCGCTCAAGATCCATCGGCTCGGCTACAGCACCGCGTACCTCGCGCTGCCGCAAGCGGCCGGCCTGGCGACCGAAAGCCTGTCGGGCCATGTCGGGCAACGCATTCGCTGGGCGCGCGGCATGACCCAGATCTTTCGCATCGACAACCCGCTGTTCGGCAAGGGCCTGAGCTGGGCGCAGCGCCTTTGCTACCTCAACGCGATGCTGCACTTCCTGTACGGCCTGCCGCGCATCATCTACCTCACAGCGCCACTGGCTTACCTGTTCTTCGGCGCGAGCGTGATCCACGCCTCGGCCTCGATGATCTTCGCCTACGCGCTGCCGCACGTGTTCCACGCCAACTTCACCAACAGCAGGGTGCAGGGGCGGTTCAGGTACCTGTTCTGGAACGAGGTGTACGAGGCGGTACTGGCCTGGTACATCTTCAGGCCGACGCTGGTCGCGCTCATCAATCCCAAGCTCGGCAGCTTCAACGTGACGGCCAAGGGCGGCCTGATCCAGAAGCAATATTTCGACACCGAGATCGCGCGCGCGAGCATGTTGCTGATGGCGATCAACTTCGTCGGCGTCGTCGTCGGCTTGTGGCGCCTCACCTTCGTGGATGCCGACAACATCGCGACGGTATGGCTCAACCTGGCGTGGACCGTCTACAACCTGATGATCCTCGGCGCCTGCGTGGCGGCCGCCAACGAGTCGCGCCAGGTGCGCAGCGCGCATCGCGTCGCGCTCGAAGTGCCGGCCACGCTGCACTTTTCCGACGGCCGTTCGATGCGCTGCACCACCTCCGATTTTTCGACCGGTGGCCTCGCCCTCGACCTGCCGGCGGAAGTACTGGCCGAGGATGCGACGCCGGTCGAAGTCGCGCTCTATCGCGGCAACACCGAGTACCGCTTTCCGGCCACCGTTCGCTTCAACAGCGGCAAGCGGATGGGCCTGCGCTTCGACCCCATGAGCTTCGCGCAGGAGCGCGCGCTGGTGCAATGCACCACCGCCCGCGCCGACATCTGGGTCGCGCGCTGGGGCAACCATCCACGTATGGCGGCTCACCGCGTCATGGCACGCATCGCGCACATCAGCGCCATCGGATTCAAAGACATGTTCGCTCACTATCTGCGTACCGCCGCCGGTAAGTTCCACGCGCCGGCGCCCGCCACGGCCGCCCTGCGCGACGCCAAGGATCCGATCTGATGCGCGCCGCTCTCGTTGCCCGTTCCGGTGTCATGTTCGGCATCGTCGCGCTGCTCGGTCTGGCGACTGCACCGGCCGATGTCGCATGGGCGCAGGCCCGGCCTGCGGCGAGCGCCGTGCCGGCATTGCCCGCGGCTGCGCCAGCTGCCAGCGGCGACCCCCGCACGCTCAACCTCAAACAGCTCGGACTCAACTACGCCATCAAGCTGCGTGGCGTCAGCGGGACTGTCGGCATTCCGTTCAGCGTGCGTGCCGACGAGCTCGTCACCGCTGCTTCTCTGCGGCTCAACTACGCGTTCTCGCCGTCGCTCATTCCCGCGCTGTCGCACCTCAAGGTGAGCGTGAACGATGTCGAGGTAACGACCTTGCCGTATGGCGCGGCCGAGGCAGGCAAACCGCAGACCGTCGACATCCCTATCGACCGCCGCCTCATCGCGGACTTCAACCGCATCAACATCGAACTGGTCGCGCACTACACGAACGAATGCGAAGACCCCGACCACAGCAGCCTGTGGGCCACCGTCGACGCGTCGAGCGCGCTGACGCTCAACGTGACGCCGCTCAAGGTCACGAGCGACCTCGCGACGCTGCCGCAGCCCTTCTTCGACCGGCGCGATGTGCGGCGCGCGAGCATTCCGTTCGTCTTCGCCGGAGCATCGGCCTCTGCAGCGTCGACCACCGCTGCGCTGGGTGCGGCCGGCATCGTGTCGTCGTGGCTCGGCGGGCTTGCCGGCTATCGCGGCGCGACCTTTCCGGTGACGACCGGAGAGTTGCCCACTGCGGCGCACGCAGTCGTCTTTGCCACGCCGGAGAGCAGCATCGCAGGCCTCATCCTGCCAGCGATCAAAGGACCGACGCTGACCGCGGTCGACCATCCACGCGACCCGGCCTTCAAGCTGTTGCTGGTGATGGGCCGCAACGCTGCCGAGCTGACCACCGCTGCATCGGCGCTGGCACTCAACAGCCGCGCGTTCACCGGCGCGACATCGACCATCGCCGACCTGCAGTTGCCCGCGCCGCGCAAGCCGCACGATGCGCCGCGATGGATTTCAAGTGACCGCCCTGTCATGCTCGGCGAGCTGGCACCGGGGCCCGTTTTTTCCGTGTCGGGCTACACGCCGGACGTGGTCAAGGTCGATCTGCTGATCCCGCCAGACCTCTTCACCTGGCGCAGCCGCGGCATCCCGCTCGACCTGCAATACCGCTACACGCCCCGCGTGCGGCCCGACCAGTCGACGCTGAACCTGAGCGTCAACGACACCTTCATCGGATCGTTGCCGCTGCGTGCGGCCAACATGGCGAGCGATGCCTGGTGGAACGTGTTCGCGCTGAAGTTGCTGCCCGATGGTTCGGCCCTGCACAGCACCCAGCTGCATCTGCCGCCGCTCGCCATGGGCTCGCGCAGCCAGCTCCGGATGCACTACTACTTCGAGCAGCCGAGGACCACCTGCACACCCGTACTGGACAACGTGCGCGGCGGCATCGACCCGACCTCGACCATCGACGTATCGCGCTTTCCGCACTACATCGCGATGCCCGAACTGGCCGCTTACGCAAATGGCGGCTTCCCGTTTTCGCGGATGGCCGACCTGGCCGAAACCGCGGTGGTGATGCCCGATCGCGCGGAGCGGGGCGACATCGAAACTTACCTCGCGCTGATGGGCCACATCGGCGACGTGACCGGCTACCCGGCCCTGCGCGTCACGGTCGGCTCGGCTTCCAACGTCGATCAGTGGGCCGACAAGGATCTGCTGGTGCTCGGCAACCTGAAGAACCAGCCGCTCTTCACCCGATGGGCCGCACAGATGCCGTTGCGGCGCGACCCTGCCGCAACTGCAGGCCAGGGCGCCGAGCAGTTCCACATCGGTACCTGGTTCGAGGACACGCTGAACCTGATCCAGGGCTCGCGTCAACGCGAAGACCTGCCCACCAGCACCACGCAGATGTCGGTGTTCGAAGAGCGCACCGATGCCGTGCTGGCGGGCTTTCAGTCGCCGCTTCGTGCCGGCCGCAGCGTGGTCGCGGTGGTGGCCAACGAAGCCTCGCAACCAGCGCTCGTCAACGCGCTGCTGACGCCCGATCTGCTGCAACGCATCCAGGGCAGCATGTCGATCGTCCGGGCCGCACAGGTGAGCAGCCTGCTGAGCGGCGAGACCTACTACGTGGGCACGCTGCCGCCGTTCACCTGGCTGCAATGGAACCTGTCGCGCAGCCCGTTGCTGCTGGCAGGGCTGGTCGTGCTCGTCGCGCTGCTGGGTGCCGGCGTCTCTTTCGCCAGTCTGCAATTGCTGGCCCGCAAGCGCTTGCGTCGCCAATGAATCCATTCGATTCCCGCATCGCAGACCGGCGGCGCTGGCTCGCCGGCCTGGCGCTGTCACCGCTTGCTGCGAGCCTTGCCGCATGGCCTGCCTGGGCGCGCGCTGGCGCCGGCGACTGCATCACGTCGTCCGACTGGTCGCGCTTTGCCGCACGCCACATCCAGGCCGATGGCCGCGTGATCGACTTCGACACGCCGCAACAGCAGTCGACCTCCGAGAGCCACTCGTACGGCCTGTTCTTTTCGCTGGTACACAACGACCGCGACACCTTCGCCCGCTTGCTGACATGGACCGACACCAACCTGGCCGGCGGCAGTCTTGCCACGCGCTTGCCGGCCTGGCAATGGGGACGCCAGCCCGACGGCAAAAGCTGGGGCGTGCTCGACAGCAATCCGGCTTCCGACGCTGACCTGTGGCTCGCCTATTCCCTGCTCGAAGCGGGCCGCCTGTGGAACCTGCCGCGCTATCGCTCGCTCGGCCGTGCCGTGCTGCAAATGGTCGCGCGCGACGAAGTCACGACGCTCGACGGACTCGGCCGCATGCTCTTGCCTTGGCCGCAGTCAGTGGCCACGGGGCCGGCCTGGCGGCTCAATCCCAGCTACATGCCCCTGCAGTTGCTGCGCTACTTTCAGCAGGAGTCGCCGCGAGGGCCGTGGGGCGAGATTGCCGACAACACGCTGGGCATGATCAGCGCCGTCACACCGCAAGGCTTCGCGCCCGACTGGTGTGCCTGGTCGAGCGACGACAAGGCTTTCGTCGCCGACCCGGACAAGGGGCCGGTCGGAAGCTACGACGCAATCCGCACGTACTTGTGGGCCGGCATGCTGCATGCTGAGGACCCGGCCCGCACGATGCTGCTCAAGAGCCTCTACGGCCCGCGCCGCGCCATCCAGCAGGGCAAGCCGATGCCCGAGTACGTCGACACGTCGACCGGTGTCGGCCGGGGCATCGGCCCGACCGGCTACACCGCGGCGCTGTTGCCGTACCTCAAGGCACAAGGCGCCGCCGTACCGTTTTTGCCGCCACCGTCCTCGACGCACAAGCCGCTCCCCTACTACGAACGCATGCTGATCCTCTTCGGCCAGGGCTGGCTCGAGGGCCGCTTCGCCTTCGGCAAGACCGGCGAGCTGCAAACCCATTGGAAGTCTCCATGTCCTTCCGCACGACCGACATGAAAACCCCCCTCCATGCGCCCTTCGCTTTGTCGCCGACGTCGATGCGGCAACGCGCTCCGGCCCGGCAATGGATCGTCCGGCTCGGCTTGCTCGGTACCTTGTGCGCAGGGGCCGGCGCCGGTGGTTCGGCTTTCGCGCAGAGCGACGCGCGTTCGGCCCTGATCGAGCAAGGCAACTACTGGCAGAGCCTCGGTCGCGCCGAGCTCGCGGAAGAGAGCTGGACGAAGCTGCTGCGCGTCGATCCGAAGTCGGCCGATGCGATGTACGGCATGGCGCAGGTCGAGCTCACCCGCGGCAATGCCGAAGCCGCGCGCAGCTGGATCACACAACTGCAAACCGCACACCCGACCGATGCGCGTGTGGCGCGTCTGCAGCAGCAGGCTCGCCAGCCCGGTGCGTCCGCCGGTGACCTGCAGCGCGCCCGCGCCGCCGCGCAGGCCGGACGCGCAGCCGAAGCAGTGCAGCTCTATCGCGCGCTGTTCGGCAACCGGCCACCGCCGACACCACTGGCACTGGAGTTCTACGGGGTGCTTGGCGGCACGCCGCAAGGCTACGACGAAGCACGCAAGGGCGTCGCGCAGCTGATCAAAAGCCAGCAGGGCAACCTCAACGCCAGGCTCGCATTGGCGCAGCTCGACACCTACCGCGAGCCGAGCCGGCGCGACGGCATCAAGCAACTGGCAGACCTGTCCAAGCAACCCAGCGTGGCGGCCCGCGCCAGGGCAAGTTGGCGGCAGGCGTTGCTCTGGCTCGACGCCCGTGCGGCCGACGCCCCGCTCTATCGGGACTACCTCGCGGATCAGCCCGACCCGGCGGTGTCGGCGCGGCTCGGCACGCTGGCGGAAGCACGCACGGCATCGACCGCTTCGCCGGCCGCACAAGCGCTCGGCGAAGGCTTCAAGGCACTCGACCGCGGCGACAACGCCCTCGCGCAGCAGCGCTTTCGGCAGGCGTTGCGCGCGCAGCCGGGTGCTCTCGACGCACTCGGCGGGCTCGGCTTGGTCCGCCTCAAGCAGGAGCGATTTGCCGAAGCCGAGCAGTTGCTGCGGCAGGCATCGAAGGCACCGAACGGCGGCAAGTGGGCATCTGCCTTGCGCAGCGCCAGCTACTGGACATTGATCCGCCAGGCCACCGCGGCGCGCGACAGGAACGACACGACCGCAGCGCGCGCGCTGCTGGAGCGCGCTGTGAAGCTCGATGCACGCGAGCCGGTCGGGCAGAACGCGCTGGCCGATCTGCGGCTTGCCGCAGGCCCGTTCAGCGACGCCGGGCAAGGCACCCGCGTGCGCGTCGAACAGGCGCGCGCGCAAGCCCGCACCCAGGTCGAAGCGGGCGACGACGCCGGTGCGCGACGCACGCTCGAAGACGCGAGGCTCATCGCGCCCGACAGCCCGTGGGTGCAGTTCGACCTCGCCAGCATCTATCGGCGCAACGGCCTCATGGCACAGGCTCGCGACCTGATGGACGGCCTCTTGCTGTCACAGCCCGACAAGCCGGACGCGTTGTATGCCAGCGCCTTGTTCGCATCCGATGCTGGTGACCCGGCGTCCGGCCTGCAATACCTCGATCGCATCCCCGCCAACGCCCGCACGCTCGACATGTCGGCGCTGCAGGACCGCCTGTGGGCGCAAGGCCAGGCCGATGCGCTACGCGATGCCGGCAACCTCGAAGCCGAGCGCAGCGCGACCCTGAGCGTCGGCACCAGCTTTCGCACACGCGCCGGCGAGGCCGGCATGAGCAGGCTGTCGGACAGGGAGATCCCGATCGAGGCCCGCATCCCGGTCCGCAACGGCAAGATCGTGATCGGTGCGACGCCGACGTTTCTCGATGCCGGCACGCTGTCGCCGGCGTTCGGCACGGCCGGTCGCTTCGGCGCCGGGCCGGCCGCCGCGCTCGCGCAACTGCAGGGCACCGCACCGGCCGTCGGCTCGCAGACCGCCAGCGGCGTCGGACTGAGCTTGGGCTATGAAGGCAAGAACCTGAGCGCCAGCATCGGCACCACGCCGCTCGGCTTTTCTGAGACCAATGTCATCGGCAACGTCAGCTACGCCGGCCAGCTCAGTGACAAGGTGTCGCTGAAAGGCGAGCTGTCGCGCCGCGCGGTGACCGACAGCCTGCTGTCTTTTGCAGGCGCCAAAGATGCGCTCACCGGAGAGAAGTTCGGCGGCGTGGTCGCGACCGGTGGCCGGCTCGACCTGACGCGCGACAACGGCACCTACGGCTTCTACGGCTACGGCTCGTACCACGCGCTGACCGGCACCAACGTGCAGAACAACGATCGCGCCGAGCTGGGCGGCGGCATCTACGTGCACCTGATGAAGAGCGCCACGTCGAGCCTCACCGCGGGCATGAACATCGACCTGCTGCACTACGGCAAGAACCTGAGCTACTACACCTTTGGGCAGGGCGGCTACTTCAGTCCGCAGCGCTACATGAGCGTCGCGTTTCCAATCGACTGGACCGGCCAGCACGACCGTCTGTCGTGGCGGCTCAACGCATCGTTGGGCGTGCAGTCGTTCACCCAGAACGATTCGCCGTACTTCCCGACCGACCCCACACGCCAGTCGGACGCTGCACGCGCGACCGCGGTCGCCACGGCGCTTGGCGTCAACAGCGCGCCGTTCACCGGCTCGTACCTGGAATCGAGCAAGACCGGCCTCGCCTACAACCTGGCCGGCCTGCTCGAATACCAGTTGGCCCCGCAGGTCTACCTCGGTGGTTTGCTGAGCTTCAACAATGCGCAGAACTACCGCCAGGTGACGGGCGGCATCTACCTGCGCTACGTGTTCGGCGGCTCGTCGGAGGCAGGCCGGTCGCGCAACGGCGGCGCCACGCTGCGTCCGCTCAGCTCCCCTTACACGCCGCTGCTTTGAAGCGTTGCTTTGAGGCGTTGCTTCAAGCCGCAGGCGCCGCGTGTCCCCACGGCGGCGCGCGCTCGAACTCCGCGATCCACTCCGGAATCTGTGGCGCGAACATCGGCCGGGCGATGCCGTAGCCCTGGCCGAACGTGCAGCCGAGCGCCATCAGCGCATCGCCGTGCGCGACGGACTCGACACCCTCGGCGATGGCCTTGCGCCCGAGCCCGTGCGCCATTACCAGGATGCCTTCGACGATGGCCCTGTCTTCTGCGTCCTCGACCATGCCGCGCACGAAAGACTGGTCGAGCTTGAGCGCCGCCACCGGCAACTGGCGCAAATAAGTGAGCGATGAATAGCCGGTGCCGAAGTCGTCCAGCGTGACCGGCACGCCGAGCATCTTGCAGGCCAGGATGAAGTCGGCCACCGCGCCGAAATCCTTGATGGCGGTGGTTTCCAGGATCTCCAGTTCGAGCACGCCGGCCTGCAGTTGCGGATAGCGCGCCAGGTGCCGCGTCAGCCGCTCGATGAAGTCGGGCCGCAGCAAATGGCGCGGGCTGATGTTGACGCTGATCGACGTGCGCAAACCACCATCGAGCCACGCTGCCGCCTGCCGCATCGACTCGCCGATGACCCAGTCGCCGAGCAGCTCGACCAGTTCGTGGTCTTCGATGAGCGGCACGAAAGCGACCGGCTGCAACAGCCCGTATTGCGGATGTTGCCAGCGCACAAGCGCCTCCATGCCGATGACCTTGCCGTGCGCCATGTCGACCTTGGGCTGGTACGCGAGCACGAACTCGCTCTGCTCCAGGCCGTTCCGGATGCGCTGGCGAATCTGCTGCTCCTGGTGCTGCTCGAGCGCACGCGACGCGTCGAAATACTGCACCTGGCTGCCACCACCGCGCTTGGCAAAAAAGAGCGCATAGCGCGCGTGCTGCAGCAGCACTTCGGTCGGCTCCTCGCCATAGCGCATCAACGCCACGCCGACGCTGACGCGAATGCGCGTGGTGCGTTCCTGCAGCCGGAACGGGTGGGCCAGTCGGGCCAGCACCTGCTCGATCAAATCGTCGCATTGCGCCTGGCTGGTGAAAGACATCACCAGCGCGAACTCGTCGCCGCCGACGCGGGCCACGGTGGCATCGTGCGGCACCGCCGCCTTCAGCCGGCGCGCAACTTCGCGCAACACGGCGTCGCCACCGACCGGGCCGAAGCCGTCGTTGACGTTGCGGAACTGGTCGAGGTCGAGATAGCAGATCGCCAGCAGCCGCTCGGGGTCGCCGTCGTGCATGTGCGGCGCGCGCTGCAGTTCTTCCAGGGTTGGAATGCGGTTGGGCAGCCGGGTGAGTGCGTCGTGCCGCGACAGCATGTCGAGCCGCTCGGCGCGCACGCGGCTCATCTTCAGGCCGAAGCTCCACAGGATGGATTGGTCGTCCATGCGCTCCGCACGCATGTCGACCAGCAGGCCCTCGCCGTGCAGCCCGCGCAGGACGACGTTGTCGCGCTCGACCACGCCGAGTGCGGGCACGGCGACGTCGCTCAGGGCTTCGGTGTTGAATGCGGTTTTTGCGCCGAGCGTGGGGCCACCCCCGACTCCCGCTTCAACGGCCACCGGTTCGAGCACCTCGGCAAACGGCAGATCAGCCAGCGAGCCCGGCGCATAGCCCAGCAAGTGGTGCGCGTCCACGTCGGCCCAGAGGATCTGCCCATCGCGAATCTTGAGGTGGCCGACGAGCGTGCGGGTGAACATGGCGGCAATTGTTCACCAAAGTACGCCCGCCGGGGCGCAGGAATCGCATCGAGCGCACAAAACAGCGTTAGGCGACGACTCAGCGCATCGCGTGCCGCGCAGCCCGCACGATGCTGGCCGCATCGACACCGAAGAAGTCGCGGAGGGCCGCACGCGTGTCGCTGCGCCCGAAACCGTCGGTGCCGAGCGTGAGGTAGCGGCGGCCTTCGGGCAGGTAGGCGCGCACGCTCTCAGGCACGGCACGGACATAGTCGGTCGCGGCCACGACGGGGCCGTTGCCCCGGCCGAGTTGCTGGGCGATGAAGGGCATTGAGACGGCATCGCCACGCAACGCCGCCGCCTCGCACGCGCCGCCATCGCGCGCGACCTCGCTCCAGCTGGTAACGCTGAACACATCGACCGCGATGCCCTCGCTCGCCAGTTGCTGCGCGGCCTTGATCACTTCCGTGAGGATGGCGCCGGAGCCCAATAGCGTGACGTCCGCGACTCCCTTCGCTTCACCGTACCGTCCGAACCGATAGCACCCGCGCAACACATCCGCATGCACTTGCGCCGGCAGGCTCGGCTGCGCGTAGTTCTCGTTCATCAAGGTCACGTAGTAGAAAACGTCCTTCTGCTCGACCAGCATCTCGCGCATGCCCGCATCGACGATCACCGCCATTTCGCCGGCGAAGGCCGGGTCGTAGGCCTTGCAGTTGGGAATGGTCGCTGCGATCAGATGGCTGGTGCCATCCTGGTGCTGCAGCCCTTCGCCGCCGAGCGTGGTGCGGCCCGATGTGGCGCCGAGCAGAAAGCCGCGCGAGCGCTGGTCGGCGGCTGCCCAGATCTGGTCGCCGACGCGCTGGAAGCCGAACATCGAGTAGTAGATGTAGAACGGCAGCATCGCAAGGCCGTGCACGCTGTAGCTCGTTGCGGCAGCGGTCCAGCTGGCGATGGCGCCGGCCTCGCTGATGCCTTCTTCCAGGATCTGCCCGTCGGTGGCTTCGCGGTAGCTCAGGATGGTGTCGATGTCTTCCGGCGCATAGCGCTGGCCCACGCTCGAATAGATGCCGACCTGCTTGAACAAGTTGGCCATGCCGAAGGTGCGCGCCTCGTCGGCCACGATGGGCACCACGCGCGGGCCCAATGCCTTGTCTTTCATCAGCGCGCCGAGCATGCGCACGAACGCCATGGTGGTGCTCATGTCCTTGCCGTCGGCTTCGAGCGCGAACTTGGCGTAGGCATCGATGGCTGGCACGGGCACCACGTCGCAGGTTGTCTCGCGCCGCGGCATCGCGCCACCGAGTGCTTCGCGATGCGCCTTGAGGTAGCGCATCTCGGCGCTGTCGTCGGCCGGCTTGTAGAAAGACAGCGAGGTCGCCTGCTCGTCGGAGAGCGGCAGGTTGAAGCGATTGCGAAAGCCGATGAGGTCGGCACTCTCGAACTTCTTGTGCGAGTGCGTGGTCATCTTGCCTTGCCCCGCGCCCATGCCGTAGCCCTTCTTGGTGTGGGCCAGGATGACGGTCGGCTGCCCGACGTGCGCCGCGGCTGCAGCATAGGCGGCGTGGATCTTCACGAAGTCGTGGCCGCCGCGCTTGAGGCGATCGATCTGTTCGTCGGTCATGCCTTGCGCCAGGCGCTTCAATTCTTCGTTCTGGCCAAAGAAGGTGTCGCGGTTGAAGCGGCCGTCCTTTGCGGCGAAGGTCTGCATCTGACCGTCGACCGTGTTGGCGAAGGCACGGGCCAGCGCGCCGGTGGTGTCGCGCGCGAAGAGGCCGTCCCAGTCGCTGCCCCAGATCAGCTTGACGACGTTCCATCCTGCCCCGGCGAAGAGCTTTTCGAGCTCGTCGATGATGCGGCCGTTGCCGCGCACCGGGCCGTCCAGGCGCTGCAGGTTGCAGTTGACGACCCACACCAGGTTGTCGAGCTTCTCGCGCGCGGCCAGGGTCAATGCGCTCATGGATTCGGGCTCGTCCATCTCGCCGTCGCCGAACACGCCCCACACGCGTCGCTCTGCGACGTGTTTTCCGTTTTCATTGCGGGCGCTGCAGTCGAGCAGCTGCCGATCGGTGAGGTAGCGCATGAAGCGTGCGTGGTAGATCGAGCTGATTGGACCGATGCCCATCGAGCCGGTCGGAAACTGCCAGAAGTCGGGCATCAGGTAGGGATGCGGGTAGCTGCTCAGGCCGCGTGCGCCCTTGCCCTGGGTGAAGGCGGGGGCGGTCAGCTCCTGGCGGTAGTGCGTGAGATCGTCTTCGCTCAGTCGGCCTTCGAGAAACGCCCTTGCGTAGACACCCGGTGCGCTGTGCGGCTGGAAGAACACCAGATCACCACGATGGCCCTCGTTCTTGGCATGAAAGAAGTGGTTGAAGCCCATCTCGAACAGATCGGCCGCGCTGGCGTAGCTGGCGATGTGGCCGCCGAGTTCGCCGTAGGAATGGTTGGCGCGCACCACCATCGCCAGCGCGTTCCAGCGCATGAGGGAGGCCAGGCGTTCTTCGATCGCGAGGTCGCCGGGGAAGGCCGGTTGCGCATCGACGGCGATGGTGTTGACGTACAGCGTGCACAGCTCGGGTTGCCAGCCGATGCGTTGGGCGCGGGCCTGCTCGGCAAGAGCGTCGAGGATCTGCTTTGCGCGCTCCGGGCCGCTGGCTTCGACCAGCGCGGCGAAGGCGTCGCGCCACTCGGCTGTTTCCTGCGGGTCAGGATCCCCTGTAGACGCTCCCGTGGGCGCGCCAGCGAGGACACTGAGTTGAAGCGTGGACAAGGCGTTCATTCGTTGGTTCCGATTCGGTGTGCTTCGACAGTATCGCCACTGCCGCGCATTGCCACGAAACCGTCATATCGCGTGGATATGGTCAGGCTCCCGTCAGCCAGCAACAAAAGCCATAGCCCGCCATGAACGATAGAACGCTTCCGACTTCTCTTGTCAATCCGTACGCCGACCCGGACGACTTCGACAACAACCCGAGCGCCAACACAGCGCTCGGTGACGTCATCGCCACACGCATGCATCGGCGGCATTTGCTGCGCGGCGGCGTCGGCGCACTCGCTGCCGCGACGCTCGGCCCGCTGGCACTGAGTGCCTGCGGCGGTGGCGGCAGCAGCGGCGGCTTCCCGATCATTTCGCCGGCGCCCGCTCCCGCACCGGTGCCCGCACCGCCGCCCCCTGCACCGGCACCCGCGCCAGCCGCTGGTCCAGCGCTGGGCTTCACGGCAGTGAGCAAGAGTCTGGCCGACAGCATCGTCGTGCCGCTCGGCTACACCGCGACCGTGATCTACGCGACCGGCGACTCGATCGACCCGGCCGTCAGCGACTACAAGAACGACGGCACCGACGACAACTTCGGCCGACGCAGCGGCGACCAGCACGACGGCATGCACTTCTTCGGCCTGACCGGCGACGGCAAGCCGACGCTGACCAACAGCGACCGCGGCCTGATGTGCATCAACCACGAAGCCATCAACGGCACGGTGGCCTTCATGCACCCGAACGGCCAGACCAATGCCGGCGCTACTGCCGGTGCACGGCCCGAAGCCGAAGCGCTGAAAGAAGTCGAGGCGCACGGCGCATCGGTGGTCGAATTGGCCCGCAGCGGCGGCAAGCTGGCGACGGTCAAGACATCGACCTTCAACCGCCGCATCACGCCGCGCACGCCGATGACATTCGGCGGTCCGGCCAAAGGCTCGGCCTTGCTGAAGACGCTGTACTCACCCGCCGGCACGACCACGCGCGGGATGATCGGCAACTGCGCCAGCGGGTACACGCCGTGGGGCACGTACCTCACTTGCGAAGAGAACTTCGCCGGCTTCTTCACCCGTGGCGCGGCCGACGATGCGCAACGCACGCCCAAGGAACTCACGGCCTTCCTGCGCATCGGGCTGAAGCAGAACGTGACGGGCGGCCAGCGCTGGTCGACCGTGGTTGCGGCCGACCCGGCAAGCACCGAATACCAACGCTGGAACGCCAGCAAAACCGGCGCATCGACCGATGGCACGGACGACTTCCGCAACACGCACAACACCTTTGGCTGGGTCGTCGAAATCGATCCGTACGACCTGTCGTCCACACCCGTCAAGCACACCGGCCTCGGCCGCTTCGCGCACGAAGGTGCATGGCCGAGCAACCCGGTTGTCGGCAAGCCGCTGGCCTTCTACATGGGCGACGATTCGCGCAGCGAGTACGTCTACAAGTACGTCTCGAAAGCCACCTGGATCGCGGCCGATGCGAACCCGAGCGACCGCCTCGCGACCGGCGCCAAGTACCTGGACGACGGCACGCTCTACGCAGCCAAGTTCAACGCCGACGGCAGCGGCACCTGGCTCAAGCTCGACCTGACCAACGCGGCGATTTCGGGCAACACGGCCTACGCTTTCACCGACCTGGCGGACGTGCTGGTCAACGCGCGTCTGGCTGCCGATGCGGCCGGCGCCACCAAGTGCGATCGCCCCGAATGGACGGCGGTGAATCCGCTCAACGGCGAGATCTACATCACCATGACGGAGAACCCGGACCGTGGCAACGTCGGCTCCACCAGCAGCAACAACGTGCCCAACCCCGACGTGGATCCGGCCTTTCCGCGCTACTGGCTCGACAACAAGGCCATCACCACGCAAAACGCTGCGGTGCAGGCCAACAAGGGCGACGTCAACGGCCAGGTCATGCGCATCCGCGAAACCGACAACGACGCATCGGCCACCACCTTCAACTGGGACATCTACCTCTTCGGCAGCCAGGCCAAGGCCGATGCAGGGCTGGACGATGTCAACTACCAGAAGAACGTGAACCTGTCGGCGCTCTCCGACTTCAACGACCTCTCCAAGCCCGACGGCTGCTGGTTCTCGCGCGCCAGCGGCATCCTGTGGATCGAGACCGACGACAACGCCTACTACGACGTCACCAACTGCATGCTGCTGGCTGCCATTCCGGGCACGTACGGCGACGGCGGAAAGATGGACGTGGTCAACCAGGCCAACGGCAAGCCGGGCACCGCCGGCACCGCACCGGTGACCGTCACGACCTATGCCGGCAAGAAGATGACCGACACCATCTTCAAGCGCTTCTTGACGGCCCCGAAGGGATCGGAAGTGACTGGCCTGGCCGAGTCGCCGGACGGCAAGGCGCTGTTCATCAACATCCAGCATCCGGGCGAGAACACCGCCGCCGCGAACATCGGTGACCCGACCAAGTACGAGAGCCATTGGCCAGGCACCGGCGCCGGCATCGCGCTGCCTTATGGTCCCGGTGGTGCGGTAGCGCGCCCGCGTTCAGCGACGGTGATGATCACGAAGAACGACGGCGGGGTCATCGGGTTGTAGGCGTTGAGAGTGCCGCCGACATCGGCTTTGACCGTGTCGGCGGTGAGCGCGAGCACGGCACGCGACTGGCTCGCCCCCACATCGTGGGCGAAGCCGTTCTGCGCGCCCACGCTGTAGCTGGCGCCCAGGGTCTGCTTGCTGCCGCTCAAAGTGCTGGTCTGGGTGGTGGTGTTCTGCGCGGCCTGCAGGGTGACCGCGTTGTCGGCGTCGAGCGTGACGTTGCTGCCGCTGAGCGTGGCACCGGTGGCGGTGATGTTGGTGCCGGCACCGCCGCCGGTCGCCGGTCGCCGGTCGCCGTGATCTACGCCTGAATGCATGATCGTTCTGGGCAGACTCGCTTCGTTACTGTAAGCGGAACATTGGACAGCACTCGTGCCGACGCAGCGTCTTTAAGATAGCCTCACCGACTTCTCCATTTTTCTACTGACGGTAGTTCAATTATTGGCTGTTGATCCAATCGCCGAATCTCTAATTCATAAGGTCGTCCGATTGCACTTCCTAACGCTAACAGTTCCAGCGGTGCACCATCCAAATCCGCAGCGCACCAATCAAGCAGAATTGAATACCCTTCTGCACCCAAAACGCTGTCGACGTAGAAAAATTTAACGTGATACCAATCCTTGTCCTCCGGCGCAACATCCTCTGCCAGCATGGAAGCGAAAGGTAACGGATCGGAGTTCAAGGTTCGTAGTGAAATTTTACTTAACAACTCAGTTTCGTATGATTTAAGTGGGCGCATCGCTATTTTGGAAAGATTGTGCCGACATTTAGTCGACCATTGGAAAGACGGATTACTCGGTATTCGATTTGAACTCCATTTACATTGGTTTGATATGAAATAGATTTTTGACTTGAAGTTTCGAAGGAGCCATTGGCAATTCTGCGATCGACGTCTTCCCTGACCGCAAGTTCTGCTTCTTCGACGGCTATCCCTTTCGCCTCTAATCGGGCTCCGGAATGTCGCGATACACCACCAAAGTCGAGGTCTTTACTAGAAACCGATTTGTCGTTGTCTCCACTTGGCGGAGGCGTGGCCCCACTTGGCGGCGTCCCGTAAGTGTCCGCCTGATTGCCCCCTGTCGGCCCGCTGCCCGAACTCCCATCCCCGTTGGCCGCATTCATCGCAACCGCCGTGACGACTACGACGAGTTTCCCCAAAAAGGGAAGCTGAGTTTGCAGCGCACTGACAAGCGCTGCAGTGCCCGCGTCCAGCAGACCTATCGCGGTGCCAGAGACGTTTGAGAGCGCACGGACGAATGCCCCGGTCGCAACGCCACCAGAGGCCGATGTGTAGGTGTCGCTGACAGGGTCGTACTTCAATCCGCCCGTGGCGACAGCGCTTGCCAGCGAAGCTACTGCACCACGCGCTGCAGCGGAAGATTCCGCACCGGCGGCTGCAACAGCCGGGAAGATGACTTTCACCGCCGGGTTGCTCTGGTCGGTACCCGTCAGGCCCATCTGGTAAGCCAGGGGGTCGGTCGCCGCTTGGTGAACCGCATCCTGCACAAACGCATCGTTGTCGTAGATGGTCTTGAGGTCCAGCACGAATGTTTTGAGGTCCGGACTGAGCGTCGGGTCGCCCTGGATGGTCGCAAACCCCTGGCGCGTTGCCTGGTCACCTTGCACCAGCTCTGTTGCGGCAGGTGTCGGATTGCCCGGTGTCGGCACTGCCGTCACGCCAGTCGGTGCGAACAAGGCCGTGAGCCAGCTCACGGCCGCATCTGCAACAACCGGCCCGAAGGTGTTCGTGAACGCCGAAGTGATCTGCACCTGCGTCTGCACCTCGCTCAGCAACGCGCCGGCATCGGCGTACTGCTGCGTCAGCCCGTTCGACGAATCGCCCGTCCGCACGGCCGTGTTGCCCCCGCTCCCGGAGATCCCTGCTGTCGTCACGCTGGTCTGACTGCCGCCCGCGCTGCCGAAGCCGTAGCCACCCCCGATGCCGCTGCTGGTGGTGGGAGTGCCGTCCTGGCTCAAGCCGTTCGACTGCGAGCCGCTATAGCTGGCGTTCAGGCTGTAGCCGCGCCCGCTGCCGATGTCGTAGTTGACGATGTTGCTGGTCGTCAGACTGCCGGTCGCGAACGTGTTCACCCCGGCGTCCACCGCCCCCTGCGTGCTGGCAATCACCCCGCCCACCAGGTTCGTGCTGCCCGCCACAGTGACCTGGGAGCCGCCGTCGCCCGCCTGGATGCCGGTTTGCTCAGTCACGCTGGCGTAGCTGCCGTTGCCCTTGGCCGTGTTGTCGCTCACGCTGCCGGTCACCGGGGTGCCTGCACACCAGATCACGCACAGGCTCACATCGAAGCCACCGCCGCTTTGCCTGGACGTGGAGGTGCTGGTGTCCTGCAGGCTGGTGATGCTCAGGTTGCCGCCGACATCGGCTTTGACGGTGTCGGCGGTGAGCACAGCACCCGACAGCGTGGTGCTGCCGCCGCTGCGGATGGTGACGGTGTTGTCCGCATCCACATATGTGTTGACCTGGCTGACGTCGCGGCCGTCTCCTTTGCCGCGCGACTGGCTCGCCCCGATGTCGATCGGTGAAGCCGTTCTGCTCGCCCACGCTGTAACTTGCGCCCGGGATCTGCTTGCTGCCGCTGGAACTGCTGGTCTGGGTGGTGGTGTTCTGTGCGGCTTGAAGCGTGACGGCGTTGTCGGCGTCGAGCGTGACGTTGCTGCTGCTGAGCGTGGCACCGGTGGCAGTGACTTGACGGGCTGGCGTCAGATATTGCACGGGCCGTGTGGTGCGCTGTACGCAGGCATGCTTTGCCGAAGAGAGCTTTTGGCTTACCCGAGCCCGCGTGGCGCGCGGCATCTGCTCAAGGCGTGGCAACCGCCTTCGGCCACAGCGCCCACAAGCGCAACGGCTGGTTCACCTTGGCGGCCAGCCGCCCCGCATCGATGCCGGTGCCTGCGAAGTAATCGGCGCGCACCGCGCCGAGGATGGCGCTGCCGGTGTCTTGCGCGACCACGAGCTTGGCGAGCTGCAAGGTTGGGCCGTTCGACGCGAGCCAGACCGGCGTGCCGTACGGAATGCTGTCGCGATCGACCGCAATGGAGCGGCCCGCAGTGAGCGGCACACCTTGCGCACCGCGCGGACCGGCATCCATGTCGGTCAACGCTTCTTCACGGAAAAACACGTAGCGCGGGTTGCTCCACAGCAGTTGCGGCACGCGCTGCGGGTTTTGCGCGGCCCAGGCCTTGGTGTCGTCGGGCCACTTGGTGACACGCGTGGCGCCTTGGCCGACGAGCCATGACTGGATGCTCTTGTAGGGCTGATCGTTCGTGCCGGCGAAAGCCACGCGCACCGTGCGTTGCGAGCCATCGGCTTCGGTGATGTGTAACCGGCCCGATCCCTGGATGTGCAGCATCATCATGTCGATGGGGTCGGTCAGCCATGCGATCTCGCGGCCGCGCAATGCGGCCTGTGCTTCGGGCACCGTGTCGATCTCTTGACGGGTGAACCAGGGGCGGCGCGCACCGATGCTCGCAGGCGGTTGATAGAGCGGGACGCTGAACGCAGCGGTGGGCCGACGCGAGGCTTCGAACACCGGTTCGTAGTAGCTGGTGAGCTGACCATCGCTCTGGCCGGCAAGCGACTCGATGCGGTACGGCTGCAGCCGGTCGATCATCCACTGGCGCTGTTCGTCGGGGCTGCCGATCGACAGCCGCCGCACGTCGCCGCACAGTGGCTTGAACACCGCATTGGGCCGAGCGCAGTTCGACAGCAATGCGATCCAGCCTTCATGCAGCGGGTCTTCGACGAAGCCGGGAAGCTCGGTCCACGCGACCGGCACCCAGCGGCTTTTGGGATGCATGAGCGAGCCCGTGAGCGGGCCGAGATCGGGCGGGGGCGTGGCGGCCGAAGGCGCAGTGGCATCGGGCAGACGCGGGCCGAAGGAGCACCCCGCCAGCATTGCCACTACCATCGCCACCCCAAGCCGCCACCGGAGTCCTTGTTTCATGGGTCTGATTTTGCTCGAAGCCTTCGCAGCCGGCGCGGTGCTTGTCCTCATCGTCTGGTGGACCATGTTCTCCGGCCGCAAGCGCGGTGAAATCGATGACACACCCGCACACAAGGACGGGGATGCGGCCGACGCTGACGACAAGCTGCCGCCAACATAATCGCGGCTCTTTAGATAATCAGTCGTTAACCAGTTCAGTCACCGAGTCAAAGGGATCACCATGAAAAAACTCATTCTTGCAACCGCCACCGCTGCCGTCGTTTTGTCGGGCTGCGCCGGTATGACCGATACGCAACGCACCACCGGTGCGGGCGCCGGCATCGGCGCGTTGGCCGGTGCCGCCATCGGCTCCGCCACGGGCGGCAATCGCGGTGCGATCGGCACCGGTGCAGCGGTCGGCGCACTGGCCGGCGCAGCAGGCGGCTACTTCTGGTCGCAACGCATGGAAGCGCAAAAGCGCCAGATGGAACAGGCCACGCAAGGCACCGGCATCGCGGTCACGCAAACGGCCAACAACGAGCTCAAGCTGGCGATTCCGAGCGACGCGTCGTTCGACATCGGCCGCGCCGCCATCAAGTCCAATCTCGCACCGGTGCTCGACCAGTTCGCGACCGGCCTGCGCAACAACGCGAATGCCGACGTGCGCATCATCGGCCACACCGACAACACCGGCTCCGACGCCATCAACAACCCGTTGTCGGTCGAACGCGCCGCCAGCACGCGCGACTATCTGGTCTCGCGCGGCGTGCGTTCCTCGGCGATCAACATAGATGGCCGCGGTTCGCGCGAGCCGGTGGCCAACAACGCGACCGACAGTGGCCGTGCACAAAACCGCCGCATCGAAATCTACGTGGGCGAGCGTTCGCAGGGCTAACGCAAAAAGACGGCCGTTCAGGCCGGCCGCAGCAGGTTGGCCAGCTCCACGGCCGACCTGACCTCCATCTTTTCGAACAGCCGCGCGCGGTGAACTTCCACCGTGCGCACGCTGATAGAGAGCTGGTCGGCAATCAGCTTGTTGGGCAGGCCTTCGACGACGAGCCGCATCACCTCGTGCTCGCGCTCCGTGAGTTCTGCGATGCGATCGGTAAGCCGGCGCTGCGCCTGCTTGCGGTCCAGCGATCGCAGCGATGCGCCCAGCGCGTGCTCGATGCGATCGACCAGCGCGTTGTCTGAAAACGGCTTCTCGCAAAAGTCGAACGCGCCACGCTTGACCAAGTCCACTGCGGTCGGCACATCGGCATGGCCGGTCAAGAAAATCACCGGCATCGCATCGAGCAGACCTCGCTCTGCCAACCGATCGAACAACACGAGCCCGCTGGTGCCGGGCATGCGCACGTCGAGCAGCAGGCAATGCGGCCGCTCGGTCACCGGCATGTCGAGAAGCCGCTCTTCGAACGCCTCGGCGGTGGCGAAGTGTTCGCTCTCCAGCCGACGCGAGCGCAGCAGCCACGCCAATGCTTCGCGCACGCTGGCGTCGTCGTCGACGATAAAGATGAGGGCATCGTTCAGCGGTTGCACGGACGTATGTTCTTTCAGGCAGCGGGCAAGGTAAAGCGGAACACGGTGCCGCGCGGCCGATGCGGTGCATAGACCAACGCACCGCCATGTTGTTCGACGACCGTGCGACAAAGGCTCAGGCCGAGCCCCATGCCGTCGGCCCGCGTGGTGAAGAAGGGCGTGAAGAGCCGCTCTTCGACGTCCTTGCTGATGCCGCTGCCGATGTCGGCCACCGAGAACTCGACCCAGCGACGGCCTTCAGCGGCGCGTGCGTTGCCATTGCTGTTCCCGTTTCTGTTGTCGGTGCCGCCAGCCAGCAGCACGCGCAGTTGCAGCACGCGGTCGACGAACTCCGGCAGGTCCATCGCCTGCATTCCGTTGCGTGCCAGATTGAGCAGCACCTGCTCGACCAGCGTGCGGTCGCACAGCACGGCCGGCAACGGGTCTTCGAGCACCATGTCGATGCGCACTGAGAGCTTGCGCGCCTGCAATTGCACCAGCGGCAGCACGGCATCGATGAGCGCACGTGGCGCCACCGCCTCGCGCGTACGGTCGCGCCGCCGCACGAAGTCATGCACGCTGCGAATCACCTGCCCGGCGCGGTCGGCCTGCTCGGCGATGCGGCGCACGGCCATCGCGACTTCGACATTGGTGTCGATCACCGCGCCAAGGTCCGCGTCGCCCCGATCGGCTCCACCTTCGAGCAGGTTGAGCGAGCCGCTCGCATAGCTGGCAATCGCCGCGAGCGGCTGCGCGAGTTCGTGGCTCAGCAGCGAGGCCATCTCGCCGACGGTCGCGAGTCTGGCGCTGGCCTGCAGCCGCTCCTGGCTGGCGCGCGACAGTTCTTCGATGCGACGCTGCTCGCTGACATCGATGAAGGCGCTCATCCAGCCGGTTTGCACGCGCTGTGCGTTGAGCAGCGGCGCCTCGAAGATCAGCACCGGAAAGCGCGAGCCGTCCTTGCGCATGAAGACCGATTCGAAGCCTTCGCGCGGTGGCACGCCGCCGGCCAGACGATGCGCTTGTCGCTGCTGATATTCGTGCGCCAGTTCGGTCGGCCAATAGGGCGCCTCGGGCATGCCGGGGGCGTCGCGATGACCCGACTCCGATCCAGCCGTCTCCCCGTGCACGGCCATCAATTCTTCTGCGCTGAAGCCGACCATCTCGCAGAAGGCCGGGTTGACATAAGTGAGCCGGCCACGGAGGTCGCGCGCGCGCAGGCCGGTGATCACCGAGTCTTCCATCGCCTTGCGGAACGCGAGCGTCTCGGCAAGTTCGAACTCGGCCTTGAGACGGCGCCGCGTATCGCGTGCCAGCAGCACCAGCACCGACACCAGCGCGATCGAGATGGCAGTCACCAGCGCGGTCAGCAGGTTGGGGAAGATATCGGGCGCAGCGCGCCAGCCGTCGACGCGCAGCATGAGCGTGACGCCCGGCAAGTCGACCAGCTGCTGCGAAGTGAAGATGCGCGTGCCGGCGCGACGGCGCACGCCGATGATGGCGAGACGCGTGCCATCGGGCTCGGCAAAGGCGACCTCCTGGCCGCGTGCAAGCGTCGGGCCGAGCAGCTCGGTCAGCATGTCGCGCAAGCCATAGGTCGCAACCAGATAACCGCCCTCGACCGGCACGCACAGCTCCATCAGTTCGATGCCACCGCCTTCGGGCATCGGCACGTAGTGGCTCGGCGAATAGGCCGGTGCCACCAGCTTGCGGGCAGCCGCGCAGGCCAGTGCGACATCGTTTTGCTCGCTGCCGCGTGTGACCTTGTCGAAGATGCGCATGCGGTACGGGGTTTCGAGCACGGCCAAAGGCATCAGACCCGCATCGCGCCGCTCCAGCCGGACCATCTCGCGGTGCTCGCGCAGCAGCGCTGCTGCCTCGGGTGGCCACGCTGCATCGCCTCGCGCGTTTTGCGCGGGCAACCGCAACGCACGCAGGCTTTGAATGTTGCGCTGCAGGCTGGCGCGCAAATCAGCTACTGCGTCGGTGGTGTCGCGATCGAGCGCGGCCTGGGCCTGCTCGACCTCATGGCGCCCCGCCAGCCAGACCACGGTGCCCAGCAATGCAAGCACGAGCATGGCGAGCAACAGCCACAGATACCAGCGCTGCCAGGCGTTGCGCTCGAAGCCAGGGACGCTCACCGCACGCTCATGCTTCGAGCGGCAAGGCATGCGTGCGCGCCAGATTGACCCCGCACGAGACGGCGGAAACCATCTGGATCGCAGCGACTTTCATTGCTTGATCTCCGTGTTGGACGGTATGCCAGGCGGCGGCGTCGATCCCGCCAGTGGCGTTCGGCGCGCCACCTTGGTGATCTTCGGGTCGGTCCACGAGCCTTCGATCTGGAACTCCTGTGTGGCGGCTGCGGACAACGGCTTACTCAGCAACCACTGCGCCAGGAAGGTGCCGAGCCCGATGGCCGGATTGATGGCAGTAGCGACCAGCGCAGCCGTGCCGGCCGTGATCTCGGGCACCACCACCACGCGCAAATTTTGCGTCTCGTGCGCAATGTCGGCCGAGCCCTCCAGCAACGCCGCGGCGTTCACGCCCTTCATCTGCAGGTTGTTGGTGATGGCCGTGCCATCGACGATGCGGGCATCGCCGCGCACGAAATCGAAGGAGAAGCCCTGGCTGAACACATCGCGGAAATCGAGCGTGAGGCGGCGCGGCAGGGCTTGCAGATTCAGCACGCCCAGCAGCTTGGCCAAGCCCGGGTCGGCCTTCAAAAACTGGCCTGATTCGACATCGACCTGCAGTTGTCCGTTGAGGCTCGGATAGTCGAGCGAGAACGGTGATCCTTGCCAGTCCACATCACCGCCCAGCTTGCCTTTGCCGCGCCGCAGAACGTCCTTCATGCCGAAGCGATTGAGCACAGCCCCGGCATCGGCGATGTCGAGCTTGAAGTTCATCGAAGTGCGACGCGGTGCGGCACGGCCACGCGGCGCCGCACCCGGCACTGCCGCCCACGAACCCTGCGCTGTGAAGGTGGCTTCAGGCATCGTGAGGCTGAGCTTGTTGAGCTTCCATTCGCGCGTTGCGCCGCCGAGGTTGACGGCATCGATTTCGGCACGGCCGAGCCGCTTGCCGAGCAGCTCGAAATCATCGACCACCACATCGAGCGCAGGCAGCGTGTCGGGTTGCTCGTCGAGCAGCGATTCGACCGCGTGCGCCTCGCTCGGCGCGATCTTCAAGCGCGCCAGTCGCGCGTGCAATCGACCTGCCTGCGTATGCCGATATTCGGCATAGCCGCTCAGTTCGACGGCGTCGATGTTGGCCCGCCACAGCGTGCCGTCGCGCGTGCCGCCCAGCACCACGTCGTGCAGCGTGCGGCCCGATACCGCGAGCTCCTTGGCGCGCACGGCGATCATCGTCGGCAAATACGAGAGCGCATCGTCGGCGCTGGTGGCGTTGGCCACGGCCTCGGGCGCACTGCCGGTGGTCTCGGTGAAGAGCGTCTGCCAGGCCGCGAGGTCGAGCCGCGGGAGGTTGATGTTGGCCTGCACACCATTTGGTGGCGGCGCAGCGGCTTCGCCCGCGTTGAGCCCGACTGCGATGAAGCCGCGCAGCACCTTGGCATCGTCGCCCGACACATCGCGGACGTACTGCGCCGATGCGACCTTGCCGAGTTCGACCGACAACTGGTCTTGCACCAGCGGCGTGCGGCCGGCGCGGGCCTCGCGCGACAACACTTTCTTCTCGACCTTGAGCGGCATCGCTTCGTCGGCTGGCTTGGCAAGTGGCGCAGGCAATTGCAGCCCGAGGCCGACGAGGCTGCTGGTCAGCAGGAACTCCGGCGTGCCGTCGCGCGCCGACAGCGAGGCGGTGTAGCCAGCGGTGCCGGTCGCCTTGGTTGCCAGCCGCGCAAGCCAGTCGACCTCACGCGCGGCATGCAAGCCTTCAGCGGTCACGGTGCCCGTCGCCTTGAAGCTCAGGTCTTGCGGCGTGGCACCCGCCCCCACGGCTGATCCACCAAAGCGTCCCTTGCCTTCGATGTGCGTTTCGCCGCCCATCAAACGCGCCTGCACGCCGGCCAGCGAGAAACCGCCTTCGGTGAAGTTCAGGGTGCCGCGCGCCTGCGTCAGCGCCGGTGCTTCGGGCACGAGTTGCAGATCGTTGTCGGTCAGCGCGATGCTGGCCTGTACCTTTGCCTTGTCGACGGCCGCGAGCGGGAGGTCGAGCTTGAGCCGGTAGTCCGCATTGCCGGTAGCGCGCACCTTGCCCATCGGCTCGCCGAGCGGGCCAGCCAGCACCGCGCCGGCATGCAGCAGCTCGGCCAGCGGCCCGCGCGCCTGTGCATCGACCTTCAGCAGCGCGGCAGGGTGCGCCATGTCGGCGATCTGCGCTTCGGCCTTTTCGATCTCGATGCCGGGCGCGCCGACGATGCGGCCACGCGCGTTGCGCACCAGCATGCCGGCGCGCTCGAACACCAGTTCGCCGGAAAGGCGATCGAGCGCCGGCCAGACGACGGCGGGTGACACGCCCCGCGCCATGGCGCCGGTCGATTTGGCAAGCTGCGGCGGCACGTAGGCGTAGGTCACATCGGCCACCTTGGCCGCGATACGAAAGTCGCCATCGCGCGGGTCCATGAAGGGCATGTCGTGCAGGTCGCCCTTGACGCGAAACTCCACGATGCTGGCGCTACCCTTGTTTACGGCATCGCGCACGTAGTCGCGCGTCGGCTTGGGGATGTCGAGCGGCAGGTAGCGAAACACGCGCGTGCCGTCGGCGCGGGTCAGCTTGCCCTGCAGGTCGAGCACGCCCGGGTGGCGGCTCTTGCCATGCGACACGGCCGGATCGCTGGTGCGCCAGGTGGCTTCGGCCTCGCCCTCGGCATCGGCGTTGGCAAAGCGCGCTTTCGACACCTGCACCTGCACCTTGTCACCGTCGAGCTTCCATTGCAGTTGCGACGACAGCTGGTCGATCGGCACCACCGGCTCTTCGAACACGCCGGGCAAATCGAGCGCGCCCTTGCCGATCGACAAGCTCGCGGTGCCGCCGGCCTGGCTGGCATCGAACTCGGCGGTGGCACCGCGCAAGCCCGGCGTGCCGATGCGCACACCTTCCGGTGGCGCTTGCGACGCCAGGCTGAAGCCGCTGACACGCCCTTTGGCCTGGTAGGTCTCAAGCGCATCGAACGGGCCTTGCCAACGCGTGTCGATGCGCTCGACCAGGCCGCGCGGCGCGAACGATTCGATGGCCTTGTGCGTGGCATCGCCCAACGGCAGACGATCGGCGATGAGCGCGAGCGCGCCCAGGTCGAGACGATCGGCCTTGAATGCGCCGTGCTCCGCCGTCTTGCCGCGCGCCGGCGTGTGCTGAAACCACAGGTTGCCGCCGGGCCAGCGCGAGCCGTCGGCGGTATCGAACTGCAGGTCGCGGGTCGAGAATTCGAGCGTCTGGTCCTTCAACTGGCCGGCCAGTCGTCCGGTCACCGCGCGGAGCACCAGCGGCTGCAGCTTGTCGCCGAGCGAGGCATCGATTCGCGCCAGCCCGAGATCGGCCGCGCCGCCGACGAGCTTGCCGTCGTCCACATCGGCCCAGACGCGCAATGCGCCGTTGCCTTCGCGAATGCGCGCGTCGAGCGCTACGTAGCGACCGAGCCGCGTGGCATCGATGTTCGGCAGGTCGGCGTAGATCTGCCCACCCCAGTTTTGCCACTTGCCGCTGTGCACCGACAGCAGGGGCTGGCGGAACTGGCCCCGCAACGTGAAGCGGTCGCCCCAACCTGCGGGCGGCGTGGCGTCGAGCCGCAATGCATGGCGCCGCGCGCTGTTGCGCGAGACGAACTCCACGTTGGTCAGTAGCACCGGTTCGGCACGGCGACGCTCGTCGGTCCAGCGCACCGTGCCGCCCTGGATGATGAATTCGCGCTGGCCGAAGAACCAATCGGCCGCGCGCGTTTCTCCGGTGGTGTCGATCGACACATCGAGACCAGCGACATGCAGCTTGCCTGCGGCATCGAGTCGCACTTCGAGCTGCGGGCTTTCGATATAGAGCTGCTCGAAGTTGGTCTTCCAGAGCGACCGCGGCGACACGCTCGCCACCACGCGCGACAGGCGCAACGCATCGCGCTGTTGGGCGTCTTGCAGCACCACGTCGCGCAGCTCGAAAGTGGGGAACAAACCGTTCGATTGCGCGGTGATGGAACCGATGCGAACAGGTACCCCGATGACCCTGCTGGCTTGTGCCTCGAGCGCACCGCGGTATTCGCCGATTCGCGGCACAATCCAACCGTGTAGGACAAGCACTGACAGCGCGAAGACCAGCCACGCGCCCATCAGCAAACCCAACAGCCAGCGCGCCGTGACAGCGGTGACTTTGAGCAGACGTGAAGGGGAAGACACCGTGTCGTTCATTGAGAGTCGCGCTGTATTAGGAATTATGACTGCCAGCCTCCAGACGGGTTCCACCGAAGACGGTGATAAGACAGCCGGTGCCGCGTTGGCGCCGCTGGCTTCACCGTTGTCGTCGCACTCGCGCTTCGTGCAGCGACTGCGACGCCGATACGCGGCTGAATTGACCCTGCTGCCGAAGGGCACACCGACGCGCGCAACGATGCAAATCGCCTTCGATGCGTTGCAGGCACGCAGTGGACATGCAGCGAGTGCCCATGTGGGCGATGCACTGCGCACCGTGCGCCAGTTGGTGATGGAGCGCCTGGCCGTGCTCGACTGCGACGAAGGCGCACCGCTCGCCGATGTCGTTCGCGCCGTGACCGAGCTGGCCGAGTTCGCACTCGATGTCGCCTGCCGCACCGCGTTGTCGGAACTCGAAGCCATCCACGGCGCGCCGCTTGGTGAAGAAGAAAAGGCTGGCCAAGTCGCGCAATTGTGGATCGTCGGGATGGGCAAGCTCGGCGCACGCGAACTCAACGTGTCGAGCGACATCGACCTTATCTACCTGTACGACCACGACGGCGAAACGGCGGGCAACGCCGAAGGCCGCGGCAAGCTGTCGAACCAGGAATATTTCGCGCGGGCGGTCAAGCGCATCTATGCGCTGGTCGGAGACACGACGGAGCACGGCTTCGTCTTTCGCATCGACCTGGCATTGCGTCCCAATGGCAACTCAGGGCCAACGGTGGTGTCGCTAGACGCACTCGAGGAATACCTGCAGGTGCAGGGCCGCGAGTGGGAACGCTTTGCGTGGCTCAAGAGCCGCGTGGTGGCGCCTTCGTCGGCGGTAGCCGATGGCTCGGCACAGGCGCTGCGCGGCGTGGTGCTGCCGTTCGTCTTTCGTCGCTACCTCGACTACAGCGTGTTCGATTCGCTGCGCATCCTGCATCGGCAGATCCGCGAACAGTCGGCGCGCCGCAGCGCCGGGCGGCCGGAGCGGGCCAACGACGTCAAGCTGTCGCGTGGAGGCATCCGCGAGATCGAGTTCACCGTGCAATTGCTGCAGGTGGTGCGCGGCGGGCAGTTCCCGGAATTGCGCACGCGGCCCACGCTCGACGCCTTGCAGCGGCTGGCACGCGCTGGCCTGATGCCGCAGGAAACCGCGGATGCGATGGCCGCTGCCTATGAATTTTTGCGCCGTGTCGAACACCGCATCCAGTACCTCGACGACCAGCAGACGCACATGCTGCCGGTCAGCGACGACGACCTGCGCTGGATCGCTGCGACTCTGGGTTTCAACGGCGTCTGCCCGTTTTTGGAACAGCTCGATACGCACCGCGAGTTCGTCGCGGAGGAGTTCGACAAGCTGCTCGGCGGCGAAAAGAACTGCAGCAAATGCAAAGGCGGCAAGAGCAGCGGCACCTCGGGCGAACTGGTCGATTTGATCGACAGCCTGCCGCCGGCTTTCGGTGAGCGCATCAAGGCGTGGTGCGAGCATCCGCGCATCCTGGCGTTGCGCGACGACACGCGGGCACGCTTGCGGCAGTTGGTGCAGCGCACCGCCCAATGGCTGCGCGAGCCCGACAACGATGGCCCCGGCCAGATATCGCGCCACACCGATGCTGCCCTGCGCTGGGCCGACTGGATCGAGCCGCTGCTGCGGCGCGAAAGCTACCTGGCGTTGCTGGTCGAACGGCCCGCCGTACAGGAGCGCTTGCTGCGCTTGCTGGGCTCGGCCAAATGGCCGGCGCGCTACCTCACGCAAAACCCGGGCGTCATCGATGAACTGGCCAGCGACGAAATGCTCCTGGGCCGTTTCGACGCCGCGGACTTCGAGCGCGAACTGGAAGCGCGGCATGCAGCGCTGCGCGGCACCGGCGAGGCCGACGAAGAGCGCCTGCTCAACCTGCTGCGTCATGCGCATCACGCCGAACTGTTTCGCACACTGGCACGCGACGTCGATGGCCGCATCACGGTGGAACAGGTGGCAGACGACCTGAGCGCGCTGGCCGACGTGGTGCTGCGTGTGACCGCGCGCTGGTGCTGGAAGCAAGTGCGCAACCCGCATCGTGAAGAGCCGCAGTGCGCCATCATTGGCTACGGCAAGCTGGGCGGCAAAGAGCTCGGCTACGGCAGCGATCTCGACATCGTTTTCGTCTACGAAGACGACGACGAACGCGCCGGCGACGTTTACGCGACCTATGTGCGCAAGTTGATCAACTGGCTCACCGTGAAAACGCGTGAGGGCGACCTCTTCGACATCGACACGGCCCTGCGGCCCAACGGCAACTCGGGCTTGCTTGCCAGCAGCTTCGCGGCCTACGAAAGGTACCAACTGGGCCGCGGCAGCAACACCGCGTGGACGTGGGAGCACCAGGCCATGACGCGTGCCCGCTTCGTGCTCGGTGATGCCGCGCTCGGCGCGCGCTTCGACGCGGTGCGGGAGGCCGTCATTGTGGCGCCACGCGACCGCGACGCGTTGAAAGCCGAGATCATCGCGATGCGCGACAAGGTGCGCGCCGCCAGGCCGGTGAAGGCCGGCAAATTCGACGTCAAGCACAGCCGCGGCGGCATGGTCGATGCCGAATTCGCGGTGCAATTCCTCGTGCTCTGCGCGGCCAAGGCGCACCCGGAACTGATCGACAACGTCGGCAACATCGCACTGCTGCTGCGGGCCGAAGCCGCCGGCTTGCTGCCTGAAGGCGTCGGGCGCGGTGCTGCTTCGGCGTACCGCGAATTGCGCCGTGTGCAGCATCGGGCGCGTCTTAACGAAGAGCCGACGCAGGTCGACCTGCCGGGCCTGGCGGTCGAGCGCGAAGCGATGCTGGCGCTGTGGAAGGCCGTGTTTGGTTGAGGCGATGACGCGGTCGTCGACCGTCTCGGCAGTTGCTGTGGCGATGGCCGCGGCCGTGCTGCTCGCTGCCTGTGCCAGCGGACCGCGCGGTGGTCGCGATGGCGCGCCGTCGAATCCTCCTTCAGGACTGTCGCGCACGCCCGACGCCGAACCCCGCGTCGAAACCATCCGTGGCACCAATGGCACCAGCAAGCCCTACACCGTGCTCGGCCGTTCGTATGTGCCGATTGCCGACGACCGACCTTTCAAGGAAACAGGGCTGGCCTCGTGGTACGGCAGCAAGTTCCACAGCCAGTCGACCGCCAGCGGCGAACCCTACGACATGTACGCCATGACGGCCGCGCACAAGACTCTGCCGCTGCCGAGCTACGTGCGCGTGCGCAATCCGGCCAACGGACGCGAGGCGATCGTGCGGGTGAACGACCGCGGCCCGTTCCACGACGATCGGGTGATCGACCTCAGCTATGCGGCGGCGGCCAAGCTGGACTTGCTGCGCGGCGTGGCGCCGGCCGAGATCGAGCGCATCACGAACCAGGAGATTCAGGCGGGAACATGGCGGCGCAGCGGCGACGCCGCGGCCTTCGCGTCGGCAGGACCGCAGAACGAGCAAACGATGGCGCCTGTCGCAACGCTGTCGCCTTTGCCGACCTCTTCTCAGAGCGTCGAAGTGCCTTCGGTTTTCACGACGCCGGTGGTTTCTTCGCCGCGCGCTGAAGTCGCGGATCTGCCGGCGATGCAGCCATTGGCGCCATTGGCTTCAAGTGCACCAACCGGGTCGACCACGCCTGCCGCCGACGCGCCACCCGGCATGTCGACCGCAGGCTTCTGGGTGCAACTGGGCGCCTTCAGCCAGCGCGACGGCGCCATCGCCTTTCAGCAGAAGATGGCGACGACGATGCCGCAACTCGCGGCCAACCTCAATGTGTTCAGCGAGGGCAACACCCATCGCGTTCAGGTGGGGCCCTACGCCTCGCGGGACATCGCTCGCAGCACGGCGGAGCAAGTGCGAAACGGCCTGCAACTGGCGCCGATCGTCGTCGAGCGGCGCTGAACCAGGCGCCCTGTTTCAAGCGCCCTGGTAAACCGTCTTCGGAGCGATCGTCGTCGCCAGCTCCTTGCGGTAGCGGTTCAGCTCCTGCACGGTCTTGAAGCTGCGGTTCATCAACAGGCTCAGGTTGTGCAGGATGCGCTCGCCGACCTTGCTTTCCCACACAGCATCGAACTTGATCTGGTTGTCGAGCCAATGCTCGAGCCAGTCCGGATCGGGCATGCGGCTCTGGATCGTGTCGCGCGGAAAGTGCGCCTTGCTCACGTGCAGGTTGGTAGGGTGCAGCGCCTGGGCCGTGCGGCGCGCGCTGGCCATCAACACGCCGACCTTGGTGAAAGCGGCACGCGCTTCGTCACCGAACTTTTCCATCGCACGCTTCATGTAGCGCAGATAGGCGCCGCCGTGGCGCGCTTCGTCCTGGCTCAACGTGGTGTAGATGTGCTTGATGACCGGCTCGGTATGCCATTCGGCGGCGCGGCGATACCAATGGTTGAGGCGAATCTCGCCGCAGAAATGCAGCATGAGCGTTTCGAGCGGCGGCGCCGGATCGAAATCGAAGCGCACGTCGTGCAGCTCCTGCTCGGTCGGCGCGTGCTGGGGGCTGAAGCGCTTGAGGTATTCCATCAGCACCAATGAATGCTTTTGCTCCTCGAAAAACCAGATCGACATGAATGCCGAAAAATCACTGTCGTGCCGGTTGTCGCGCAAAAACATTTCAGTGGCCGGCAGCGCCGCCCACTCGGTAATGGCATTCATCTTGATCGTCTGAGCCTGCTCTTCGGTGAGCTTGGTCGCGTCGAATGACTGCCACGGAATATCCCGCTCCATGTCCCAACGGACGGATTCGAGTTGTCTGAAAAGTTCCGGGTAGAGCATTCAAATCTTTCTAAGGCGGGCAGATTTTAATAGGCACGTTCAGCACGCCTGTGACAACCGCGCGATGATGTGTATACGCGCATCTTTCGCGAACAGATGCGCCCCTTCTATTTGCAGGAGATTCCCCATGCGAATTACCGTCTTGAAATCTGCTTTTCGTTCTGCGCCAACGCTCGCGTTCGCCCTCACCTGTGTAGTGTCTCTCGCCCTGTTTGCGCAGATGGCACGCGCTCAGAGTGCTCCGTCTACGGCCCCTGGGGCTGGCGCCGCACCATCCGGCGCCGGCACATGCCCCGCCATACTGAACTACACGTTCCCCCGGCTGCAAGACGAAAAACCCCAGTCGCTGTGCCAGTACAGCGGCAAGGTCGTGCTGATCGTCAACACGGCGAGCTTCTGCGGATTCACGCCGCAGTACAAGGGCCTCGAAGCGCTCGATGCCAAGTACCGGTCGCGCGGGTTGGTGGTGTTGGGCTTCCCATCGAATGACTTCTCGCAGGAATCGGGCTCGAACAAAGAGATCGCCGACTTTTGCGAAAGTACCTTCGGCGTGAAATTTCCGATGTTCTCGAAAAGCTCGGTTCGCGGCAGTGAGGCCAACCCGCTTTTCAAACAACTTGCCAAAATCTCGGGCACCACGCCGAAATGGAACTTCTATAAATACCTGATCGGCCGGGACGGCAAAGTGGTCGACGCGTACTCGAGCATGACCGCGCCGGAAGACCGCAGCTTCGTTCGCGAACTCGAAAAGCAGCTCGGCGCAGACTAGGCCGACCTGAGCTTGGCGCGCCGCATTTCGACTTCACAAATGTTTACGAAGACACCGGGAACTGGCTGGCGCGCAAGGCTCTCATAACTGGCTCGGGCGCCAAAGAAAGCCCGTCAGTTTTCATGTTGCGAGGTCTTCCGAATGCTTGTCGTTCGGTCGAAATCCCGAGGCGATTCTTCTCCTCCTCCCTCCCTCCCTTCTTCGCGTCGGGGCACCTCGCAACATTTTTGTACGAAAGAAAAACGGCACCCTCGGGTGCCGTTTTCATTGGTGCAGTGCGATGTGCCTTCAGGGCTGGGTGTCCGCAAAACTCGGACGCAACATCAACTTGTCGTGGAGCTTCGCGAGATTCCCATGATTGGCGCGCCAATCGATCTCCGGAAAGCGATAGCTGAGCCAGCCCAGCGCGCAACCGACCGCGATGTCCGACAGGCTCAGGTGAATGCCGCTGCAAAAAGGCTTGTCGCCCAAGCCCTTGGCCATGGCGGCAATGCCGTTCTCGATCTTGACGCTCTGGCGGTCCATCCACGCCTGACTGCGCTCGGTGTCGGCACGGTTCGCCCAGGTGGCTTCGAGCCGCCACGCGATGCCGGCGTCCATGACGCCGTCGGCCAGCGCTTCCCAGGTTTTGACTTCGGCCCGTTCGCGGCTTTGCGCCGGAATGAGCTTGCCGACCGGCGACAGCGTGTCGAGATACTCGACGATCACGCGCGAATCGAACATGGCCTCGCTGCCATCCATGATCAGGCAAGGCACTTTGCCGAGCGGGTTGGACGTCGAGATGGTGCTGTCGGCCGCCCAGACGTCTTCGATCACGAATTGGTATTCGAGTCGCTTTTCAGCCAGCACCACGCGCACCTTGCGCACATAGGGGCTGGCAGCAGATCCGATCAATTTCATGTGGACTCTCTCCCTCGGGTGACGTGTAGTTTCGACCTCATTCTAGGGGACGGTGCAGGGCAAAATGTCGGGCACTAACAACGCAGGGAGAAGGATCATGGGCATAGACATGCAGATCGACGCGCGGCCGGAAAGCGAGCCACCGCACCGCCATCCGATCGAATTCACGGCGAGCGGCAGCGAGTATTTCCGCATCTGGATCGTCAACCTGCTGCTGATCGTCGTGACGCTCGGGCTCTACCTGCCATGGGCCAAAGTGCGCAAGCTCAAATATTTCTACAGCAACACCTGGGTCGGGGGCGACGCGCTCGACTTTCATGGCCAGCCGGTCAAGATGCTGCGCGGCACGCTCATTGCCGCCGCCTTCCTGATCGTCTACTCGGTCGGCAGCAATTTCTCTGGCTGGGCGGCGTTGTTCGCGGCGCTGGCGTTCGTCTTGCTGTGGCCGGCGCTGTTCCGCGCATCGATGCGCTTCCGGCTCGCCAACACCAGTTGGCGCGGGCTGCGCTTTCACTTTGCCGGCAGCACGCGCGGCGCGTATGCGGCGATGCTGCCGCCACTTGCGCTCGCACTGTTGCCCGTGGCGCTGGCGGGTGCATTGGCTGGCCCGACCGACAGCATCAAGCCGGGCACCTTGCCCGTGTTGGCGACATCCCTGGTCGGCATCGGTATGACGATCTTCTTTCTCGGCCTGCCCTACTTTCTCTGGCGCCTGAAGCGCTACCAGCACAACCACTACGCGATCGGCGGCCTGCAAACGCGCCTCAGCGCCGACGTGGGCGTGCTCTACGGCATCTTCATCAAGTTGATGGGCGTGGGGTTCGTGGCGGTGATTGCACTGCTCGGCGTCGTGGCCATCTTCGCGTTCACCGGCTATGCGAGCCGCAAGAGCGGCGGCGGCCTGGGCGCGACCTTCATCATCCTGTCGTTCGTGCTCGGCATCGGCGGCGTCTTCTTGCTCAACGTGCTGCCCAAGTCGTACCTGCAAGTGCGGCTGCAGAACCTGCTGTGGTCGACCACCGGCAACGACCTCATGCGCTTCGACAGCCAATTGAAGCTCAAGCGGTATCTGCCATTGCAGTTCAAGAACTATCTGCTGATCTTTTTGACGCTGGGCCTGTACTGGCCGTTCGCGGTGATCGGCACGCGACGCGCGCAACTGGAAGCCGTGGTGCTTGAAACCCGCATTGCGCTCGACGACATCACGCAGACCGCGGCGCGTGAAAACCCGACGGCGGCGGGTGACATGGCTGCGGATCTGTTCGGCATGGACATCGGGTTGTGAGCCTTCCGTGATCGAGGCTCCACACGACGCGCTGTCGGCGCGCTTCTTCGACGGCGTCCACAGCCGGCCGCACGCCGCGCTGCTGCAAACGCGCGAACGCATGCTTCTCATCACGCCCACCGAAGAGGGCGCGTTCGCGCCGCTGTCCGCGCCCCTCAGCGCGGTCTGCTGGCCCGAGCGCACCCGCCATGGGGGACGCCTCGCGCAGCTGCCCGACGGCGCGAGCCTGCAAGCGCTCGACGTGGGTGCCTGGGACGACTGGGTCGGTCGTCACCATCGAAGCGACAGCTGGGTGGTGCGCGCGCAGCAAACCTGGCGCAGCGTCGCAGTCGCGCTGGTGCTGCTCCTCGGCGCTGTCGCCGCGATGTACCAATGGGGCTTGCCCTGGGTCGCCACGGGCGTGACGGCGGCCGTGCCGCGCAGTGTCGACGCGCTGGTCGGGCAGCAGGTGCTGGCGTCGCTCGACGACAGCTTACTCAAGCCGACGACCTTGCCGCCAGACGCCCAGCAGCGCATCCGCGACGGCTTCGCGCGGATGATCCATCGGGCCCATCCCGATGGCGCGCCCGAGGTGCGGCTCGAGTTCCGCAGCGCCCGCGATCCGCGCTTCGGGCCCAACGCACTGGCGCTGCCCGGCGGCACCATCGTGCTGACCGACGCGCTGGTCGAGCTCATGCCGGGCAACGACGATGCCGTGCTCGGCGTGCTGGGACACGAGTTCGGCCATGTGCTGCGGCGCCACGCGATGCGGCAACTGGTGCAGGCGTCGGCAGTGGGCTTCGCTGTGTCGATCGCTTTCGGCGACTACGGCACGCTGATCGGCAGCGCGCCCGTGTTGCTGGCCACGCTCGGCTATTCGCGCGACCTGGAGCGCGAAGCCGATGCCGAATCCGTGCGGCTGATGCGCGCCAGCGGCATCTCGCCGCGCGCCATGGCGACTTTCTTCGAGGCGCTCGAGCGTTGGCGCACAGATCGAAACGGTAAGAAGGGCGAAAAGGACGGCACGGCAGGTGACGATGCGATCGGGCTGGCGTTCTCGTCGCATCCCGCGACCGCAGAGCGCATCGAGTTCTTCAAAAACGCCGCGCAGGAGTAAGAGCCGCTGTGGCCATTTAGGCCCCGGTCTCCGCCGCCTAAAATTGGCCCATGGCCTTCTCTACCGTTTCCGCTCTTTCCCCCCTCGATGGCCGCTACGCGTCGCGACTCTCGGCGCTCCGCCCGTTGATGAGCGAGCAGGGCTACATGCACCGTCGCGTGCAAGTCGAGGTGGCCTGGTTCATCGCGCTCTCGGACTGCGGCTTCGTCGAGTTCAAGCCGCTCACCGGCGGCGCGCGCAAGTATTTGCTCGGCCTCGTCTCGCATTTCAGCGAAGCCGATGCGCTCGCGATCAAGGAGATCGAAAAGGTCACCAACCACGACGTGAAAGCCGTCGAGTACTGGATCAAGTCCAAGTTCGAGGCGCGGCCGGAGCTGCTCTCCGCCGCGGAGTTCGTGCACTTCGCCTGCACCAGCGAAGACATCAACAACACCAGCCATGCGCTGCAGATTCAGGCCGCGCGCGACGTCGTCGTGCTGCCCGCCATCGACGGGCTCATCACCAAGCTGCGCGATATGGCCCACCAGTTCGCCGACGTTTCGATGCTGGCGCGCACGCACGGCCAGACGGCGAGCCCGACCACCGTCGGCAAGGAGATCGCCAACGTCGCGGTGCGCCTGGCCAAGGCCCGCGAGCAGATCGCCAAGGTCGACCTGCTCGGCAAGATGAACGGCGCTGTCGGAAACTACAACGCGCACATGGCGGCGTGGCCCGATTTCGATTGGGAGGCGTTCAGCCGCAAGGTCGTAGAGACGCCGGCACCCCTCGGACTGGGCCTGACGTTTCAGCCCTACAGCATCCAGATCGAACCGCACGACTACATGGCCGAGTTGTTCGACGCCGTGGCGCGTGCCGACACCATCCTCATCGATTTCTCGCGTGACATCTGGGGCTACGTGAGCCTCGGCTATTTCAAACAGCGGCTGAAGAAGGGCGAGATCGGCTCATCCACCATGCCGCACAAGGTCAACCCGATCGACTTCGAAAACGCGGAAGGCAATCTCGGCCTCGCCAACGCCCTGTTGCGCCACATGAGCGAGAAGCTGCCGATCAGCCGCTGGCAACGCGACCTCACCGACAGCACCGTGCTGCGCAACGTCGGCGTGGCTTTCGGTTATGCGGTGCTTGCGTACTCGAGCCTGTCGACCGGCCTGGGCAAACTGGAGCTGAACGAAGAAGCGCTCGCCGACGACCTCGACGCATCATGGGAAGTGCTGGCCGAACCGATCCAGACCGTGATGCGCCGCTTCGGCGTGCAGGGCGCGTACGAACAGTTGAAAGAAGTGACGCGCGGCAAGACGGTGACGTCTGAAGCACTGCACGGATTGATCCGCTCGCTGGAGATTCCCGAGACGGAAAAAGCGCGGCTGCTGGCGATGACGCCTGCGAGCTACATCGGCAAGGCAGCAGAGCTGGCGAAGCGCGCCTGATGGCACTCAAATCCACCATCTTCAAAGCGAACCTCGCGGTCGCCGACATCGACCACAGCTACTACGCGGACCATCAACTCACGCTGGCGCGGCATCCGAGCGAGAACGACGAGCGGATGATGATTCGGCTCATCGCGCTGGCGCTCAACGCCTACAAGCTTCAGAGCGTGTGCGATGGCGATGGCGTGCTGGCCTTTGGCGCGGGGCTGTCGAACCCGGACGATCCGGATGTGTCGCTGCGCGATTTCACTGGGCGCACGCGCGTGTGGATCGAGGTCGGTCAGCCTGAAGAAAAGCCGCTCATCAAGGCTTGCGGCAAGGCAGACGAGGTGCTGTTGTATTGCTTCAGCCATGCGGCCGGCATCTGGTGGAAGGGCATCGAAACCAAGCTGACGCGGCCGCAGAATTTGCAGGTGTGGCGCGTGCCGAGCGAGACGTCGCAGGCTGTCGCTGCACTGGCGCAGCGCAGCATGCAATTGCAGGCGACGATTCAGGAAGGCACGTTGATGCTGGGCGATGGCGTGAAGAGCATCGACATCGAGCTGATTCGGCTCAAATAGAGCCAGCCGCAGCGCCGCAGCAAGAGTTCAGGCCGGCATCATCCGGCCGCAGTGCCAGCATTGCTCGAAGCCGCCTTCGACCAGCTCACCGCACTCGCACATCCATCGGCGTTGTGGCCGGTTCTTCAACTCGTGCAGCAAGCGCTCGGCAGTTTCGAGCTGCGTCGCGTCGTCGATCCATATTTCAGGCAGGCACTGGTCGGGCGGCAACTGGCCGGCAGCCGCACCGAGGTACTCGCGCTGCACCGTCGCGCCAATGCCGTCTTCGCGAAGCGCGTGCGCCCAGAGCGTCGCGATTGCGAGGTTGGGTGCTTGCGCGAGTCGGCGCATGGTCAGCCCGGTGGCTTGGTGTCGGTGCCGTCATCGGGCCAGACCTGCTCCGCTTCACGCGCCCGCTCGGCGTACTTGTTGAAGCGCCAGGCCGTGTCTTCCATCGTGATGCGGCGCCAGGTCTCGCGCTTGGCAGCCGGCGTCATCGCGGGCCAGTGCTGCACCTCGCCGAAGGTGCGGCCACAGCCCTTGCACTCATCGTCGCCCTGACTCGTGGAGCAGATCGCGATGCAGGGCGTGTCGGGCGTCGTCTCATACCAAGTAAGCCATGCTGCCCATGCATCTTTCGGGAAGCCGACCTCGTCGACATAGTCTTCATGGTGATAGACCATGAGCGCGTAGACCTCTGCCAGGTCGCGAATTTCAGGCGCCAGTGTGATGCCGTCGGGGGAAGGCTTTTTGTCGCGCCAGAAGTTGATGGCGGCCTCGATGTCGGTGATGTGAATGGCGGCCATACGAAAAACAAGCGGGAAGAAAACAGCGAGCTGAAGAGTGAAACTCATCATAGACGGGCAATGTCCCAAGTGTTGTCATGGGTTTGTTCGCTCTTAAATTGATAGCACTGATGCCAGTGGCAGCGCGGCTTCTGCCATCGATTCTTTTAAGCGCAATGATTTTTGGGGTTGTCAGCCGTCGAAGGCCGATGTTCTAATCTGCCCACGAAGGGGAGTAGCTCCCGCCCGTTGCATCTACTGCAGCGGATATCGACAGGTCGTCAATACGGAGCCTCATGCTTCCGGCCTGTCGGGCAACGCGCAGTGCATCAGAGCAGTGAGCGATGTCGAGCAAGACCTTCGATTGAACCTGTTGTCAGGTTGGTCGAAGCGTCGTTTGCAAGCTCCCGGCACAACCGGTCTTTCATTCAAACGTTCCGGCCCATGCGGCACCGGACCAGTAGAACGAAAAACAGATCGGAGTGCTTTGCACATGGAGTTTCTTTCAGCCCCTTGGTGGTCGGCCCTGCTGGCGATCATCGTCATCGACCTGGTGCTCGCCGGCGACAACGCGATCGTCATTGCGCTCGCGGCACGCCGGCTCCCACCCAAGTTGCAGAAGAAGGCCATCGTCTGGGGGACCGTCGGCGCCATCGTGCTGCGCTCGGCCATGACCATCGGCGTGGTGTGGCTGCTGAAGGTGCCGGGGTTGATGCTGGTCGGCGGTGTCGGCCTGCTGTGGATCGCCTACAAGCTCATTTCCGACTCGAGCGGGGAACAGGAACACGGGGCCGGCGCGTCCACCTTCTGGGGCGCGATGAAGACCATCGTGGTGGCCGATGCGCTGATGGGCATCGACAACGTGCTCGGCGTGGCCGGCGCGGCGCATGGCGAGTTCGGCCTGGTCGTCATCGGCCTGGTGATCAGCATTCCGATCGTGGTGTTCGGCAGCACCCTGGTGCTGAAACTGGTCGAGCGCTATCCGTCGATCACGTACATCGGCGCGGCAGTGCTCGCGTACACCGCCGCCAAGATGATCGTGGCGGAACCGTTCCTCGCCGACATCTTCGGCACGCGTGAGGCGCCCGCCACGGCGTTGCGATACGCAGTCGAAGCCGCCTGCATCGCTCTGGTGCTGGCAGCGGCCTGGCTCGCGACGCGCAAGCCTTCAGCGGAACGTTCCGCCAAAGGCGAAGCGCCCGAAAAACAACAACAACAACAAGACAAGACGCCGCACCCGGAGCGACCTTGAACGTTTGAAGTCGCATTCGGCAGCTTTTCAACGAAGGAGCAACACCATGGAAACGATCATCCTGTACGTGGACGACGCGGTTTATGCCCGCGAGCACCTTGCCAAACTGGCACCCGGCGTGCCGGTGGCGCTGGACGATGAGAGCGCATCGACAGTGCCGGGCACCTTGGGCGTCGATGCTCGCGCCGCTTTCGAACCCAGACACTGGATCGTGGTCGCCTGCGCACCGCGCATGACGCACCGCATCAGCAAATGGGTGAGCCACAGTGCGCGTGAAAACTGGCGCGGCAAATGGTTCGCCAAGGTGCAGGCGCAACTGGTGCCGTTGCTCGAAGCGGCCGGCGACCAGGTCACGTCGATGCTGGCCGGTGGCTCGCTGACCGAGATGACGCAGCATCTTCGGCAGATCCACGGCATGGCCACGGTAGTGGACGCACGCCGGCCCAAGATCGGGGTCGATCTGGAGCCCGTTGCGCCCGGCCAGAAGCCGCCTGCTGCACCGGGCTGGGCGCTGCCAGGCGCGGTAGTTGGCATGGGCGCGCTGCTGGTCATCGCGGGCGAATTGAGCGACTGATTTCAAGCGAGTGACAACCCCGGTCGCTGCGGTATCCTGACCGCATGCGACTCATCCTGAAATGGCTGCTCAGCGCGATCGCGCTGCTGGCAGTGGCTTATCTCTTCAACGGCGTGCAGGTGACGAGCTTCGGCTCGGCGCTCATCGCGGCTGCTGTCATCGGCCTGCTCAACATGGTCGTGCGGCCGGTGCTGGTGGTGCTCACGCTGCCGGTGACGATCGTCACGCTCGGCCTCTTTCTGTTCGTCATCAACGCGTTGATGTTCTGGGCCGCGTCCGGGTTGCTCGGCGGCTTTCACGTCAACGGGTTTGGCGCCGCGCTGCTCGGCTCGCTGATCTATTCGTTGCTCGGGCTGGTGATCGAAGCAGCGCTCGGCGGACTCTTCTCCAAGCGCTGACCCGGGCCCAGCGGACCGCCTACTTCAGTGGAGGCTCTTCTGCCTGCTGCTTGACCAGCGCATCGACCGCGCGTGCGCGCGTGTCGATGATCGACGCCTCGTAGTGGTCCACCGCGTTGGGTGCGCCACGCGCCGACAGGTTGCGCGACAACTCCTGCGCCGCCTTGTAGCGGTCGCGCGCGCCGGCGTAATCGAGGATGGCGACGTTGGCTTCGGCATCGGCGCGGATCGCCCGAACCGGATCGCCCTGTGCGTTGTAGAGGCTCGACAGCGCACGCCAAGCCGTGGCATCACGCGGTTGCAGCGCGGTGTAGTCGCGCAGCACCGGCACCATCGGCGCCGGGTTGCGCGTGGCGACGGCGGCCTGCACGGCGAGCAGCATCTCAGGTCGGTCTTTGGCCTTGGCGTTGAGCAGAGAGGCGGCCTTGGCGGGGTTGCCGGCATCGAGTTCGATTTCAATAGCGAGCAAGCGGGCGAGACGTGATGCCGATGCATCGCCGGCCGTGCGCGTAACCAGACGATCGCTCAATGCGCGCGACGCCTTGAAGTCCTTCAACTCATTGGTCGAAAACGCCGCGGCATAGAGCAGGCCGGCTTGTTGCGCCGGCGTGCTCTTGGTGAAGTCGCTGCCGGAACCGGCTTCGACCCATTGGCGCAACACGTCGACGCCTGGCCGCGTCAACACGCGAGCGCGGGCCGAGATCATTGCGTGGTCCATGACCAGTGGCAAGCCCGGCGTCATCGGAACCGACGCGGCGCGCTTCGACGTTACGCCGGTCGAAGCGGTCGCCGCATCCATGTCTCGAAACTGAAAGCGCCCCTGCATGTCGGCGATGCGCTCGGTGTCCATCGGGTGACTGCGCAGATATGGGTACGAGGCGTTGTCGTTCAGTCGCGCGGCGAACTGCAGTTTTTCGAACATCGCCTCGGCGCCGCGCGGGTCGTAGCCGGCTTGCGTCATCACACCGAAGCCGACGCGATCGGCCTCGCGCTCCATGTCGCGAGAAAAGGCGAGCTGGCTTTGCATCGCATACGCCTGGCTGCCCATCAGCATCGCGTTGCCGGCGTCACCATTGCGGGCCTTCATGGCGGCGAGCATGCCGATCACCATGGCCGCGATCATGAGCGGCATCTGCTTGGCATCGCGCGACATGATGCGTGCGATGTGGCGCTGCGTGACGTGCGACAGCTCGTGGCCGAGCACGGTCGCAAGCTCGTCCCGGCTGCCGATGATGGCGACCAGACCGAGGTTGAGCCCGAGATATCCACCGGGCAACGCAAAGGCATTGATGGTGCTGTCGCGGCCCAGAAAGATCTGCCAGGCAAAGCGCTCATCGAGCTCGGGCGTGAGCTCGCCACGCACCCGCGCTGCGGCCAGCAAACGCTGCCAGATGTCCTGCACGTATTCGACGATGACCGGGTCGTCGATGTAGTCGGTGTCGCGGTAGATCTCGCGCGCGATCTGGTCGCCGAGTCGGCGCTCGGCACTGGCCGTCATCTCGCCGCCATCTCCCATGCCGGGCAACAACTGCGCGCGCGCAACAGGCGGCATCAAGGCTTGCGCCGCGATCAAAACGGCAGCGCACAGCGCACGAAGTACAGGCTTCGATCTGGAATTTGAAGTCAGGCTTGGCATCGGTCTTTCCTGGGCCGGGCTCGTATGATGCGGCGTTCTGCCGATCGTTCACCCCATGAGTTCACTCACCCATTTTGACGCCCAGGGCCATGCCCACATGGTCGATGTCGCGGCCAAGCCAGCCACCCATCGCATAGCCGTTGCAAGCGGCCGCATCGTGATGCAGGCCGCCACGCTGGCGCTCATCGAATCCGGCACCGCCAAGAAGGGCGACGTGCTCGGCGTGGCGCGCATCGCCGGCATCCAGGCCGCCAAGAAAACCAGCGACCTCATTCCGCTTTGCCACCCACTGGCGCTGACGCATGTGTCGATCGCCTTTGCCATCGTCAAAGGCGGGGTGCCGCAGGTGGCGTGCAAGGCGACCGTCGAGACAGTCGGGCCGACGGGTGTCGAGATGGAAGCGCTGACCGCTGTTCAGGTCGCACTGCTGACCATTTACGACATGGTGAAGGCGGTCGACCGCGGAATGACGATTACCGATGTGCATGTGCTGGAGAAGCACGGGGGGAAGTCGGGGAGTTTCGTGGCGGGGTAGCGCCAGATAGAGAGCGGATAGCACGGGGAGTGAGCAGCAGAGACGGCAGTGCGGCTCCGGGCACAACAAGACGAGTGGCAGTTTTGGCCGGGCGAACGGTTTTGCTTGTTTTAACGTTTACTGACATTCTGTAACCGTTATGCACTTAACTGTCTCTAATTTGCAAAGCCCGTCTCTTCGAGGGTTTGCCCTTGTAAAACCCCTCATGGTGGCGCTTGGACGCGCCCGGACGTGTCTGCGTTCGAGCGCGCCAATACAGCGGGCTGAAAAGGGAATGACCGCCATCGAGTTGCTCGTGGTTCTTGCCGTGATCGCCATCTTGGCGGTGGTCGCAGTGCCCTCTTTCGTCGACCTGACTCAAAGAAATCGCGTTTCCGGGGAAGTCAATGGCTTCGTCGGCGATTTGCAGTTCGCCCGTTCGGAGGCGATCAAGGAAGGGCAGACCGTGACGATCTGCGCGTCGTCGGACGGCTCGACCTGTGCATCCGGCGGCAACTGGAAGACCGGATGGCTCGTGTTTGCAGACGCGAACGGCAACCAGGTTCACGACTCGACCGAGACCGTACTCAGGAAGCAACCCGCTTTGGCCGGAACAGACACGTTCACTGCAAGCGGCAACACCTCGGCCATTTCGTACAGCCGCGACGGATTCGCAATGTCTTTCACCGGCACGGTGACCTTGACAGTGCACACCACTCCGCTGAACGCGGCCGCGACTCGCTGCATCGCAGTCAATTTGGTGGGGCGGCAGCAAGTCCAATCGGCCAACGGAGGCACATGTCAATGAATCGAAGCCAAACGCTTTATCGTCGACAGCAAGGCTTCACACTTATCGAAGTGATGATTGCCGTCCTCGTGGTGACAGTCGGCCTGCTGGGCTTCGCCAAGATGCAGGCACTTGCAATCTCAAGCACGCAAGTTGCCAGCAGTCGTTCGATGATTGCGCTGCAGAGCGCGAGCCTCGCTGCGGCGATGCATGGAAACAAGACCTACTGGGCGGGCGGAGTCGCCCCGGCCGCATTCAGTACGTCGGGACTCACTGTCACCGACGCCACCGGTGTGCTGAGCGCGACGCCTCCTGTTTGCCGGGCGGCGACGTTGCCTTCGGCTCCGCTTTGCACGCCCGCACAACTCGCAGCCTACGACCTGCAGTTGTGGGCTGCCAGCATGGCCAGCCTTTTCCCCACCTACACGTCGGCAGGGACGTGCACGGTGTCGGCAAGCACGCCCATCAGCTGCACGGTGACGGTTTCCTGGACTGAGAAGTACGTGTCTTCCAACCAGAACACCGCGTCCAACAGTGCCTCCACCGCCGGCACCAGAACCTACACGCTCTACGTCGAACCATGAACTCCGTTGCTTCAACACCGTCTGGAGGCCGTCGCATGCAACAGGCCGGCTTCACGTTGATCGAGCTGATGATCTCGCTGACGATTGCGCTTTTCATGCTGGCGGCCATCGTCGCGATCTACGTCAACATGAAGGCCACCTTCGTGGCGCAAGACGAATTGGCACAGCTTCAGGACAGCGAGCGCCTCGCACTGACCATGCTGACCACGACGATTCAATCGGCCGGCTATTTCTCCGATCCCGTTAACAGCACCGCCATCACTTCACTGCCAGCGGCCAGCGTGACCTGGCCCAGCGGCACCGTCTCAGCGCTGGCAGCAGGCCAAGGCGTGGTCGGTGCTGGCAACGCTTTAGGCACAGGTACGGGCAGCGACACCATTGCTGTGCAATACCAGACCGCCAGTGGCGACGGCTTGATGAACTGCCAGGGTCAGACCAACCCCGCGACATCTGGGGTGAAGCAGGTGTGGATCAACAGCTTTTCCATCAATGCGAGTAACGAACTCACCTGCACGGTCGGCACGGGAACGCCGGTCGCTCTGGCCAGCAACGTCGGACAGATGAGCATCGTCTATGGCGTCGACACCGACGGAGACGCGAATAACAGCACCGACACCTACATGCCCGGCTCGGGTGTTGCCGCTGCCGGTCTGTGGGCCCGGGTACATACCGCACAGATCACGCTCAGATTTCTGAACACGCTCAGCTCCACGCCGAGCGCGCCCGTGCTCCTGACCGGCCCCGGCATCGTCCAGAGCATCAATTTCAAGAACAATCCGTGACACGCCAACACCCCCATGGGTCTCGTCCCCAACGAGGCATCGCACTCATCACTTCACTGTTGATTCTGGTGATCATTTCGTTGTTGGCTGTGAGCATGTATCGCAGTTTTGGTCTGCAAGAAAAAATTGCCGGCAACACGCTCGAAAAGCAGCGCTCGCTACAGGCGGCGGAAAGCGCACTCCAATACGGCGAATGGTGGATCGGCCGCGGCAGTGGCGGTGGTGGATCGGCCTGCAGCGGCGTGTTCAGCGCCAACGATCAGACCGCCATGAAAATCTGCAACGTGCCGATGAGCATCGCCACGTCCAGCACACTTCCCTGGGCCGTAAGAGGCAACTACCAGCCGCCGAGCATGACGGTGCAGAGCGGCGGCGGCCTCAATACCGGAAGCACCGGGATTGCCAACGACATCAACTACGCCACCCTGCCGAGCGTCTATGTGTCGTACCTCGGCCTCGCTCCGGACGGCAAGACCATGCTTTATCAGGTGACCGGTGCCGGCTACGGCGGCAGCACTGCGACTGCCAGCGTCGTTCAAAGTACCTATGCAATGAAGTTCAGCGTGACTGACATCGGCCAGCCGTAGTTCAAGGAGACCACATGACCTCAAAATACTTCCGCCTCGCACTGGCACTGGCCGCGCTCGGCGCGCTGTCATTCAGTGCCCAAGCACAGCTAGTGATCAGCGACACGCTCACAGGAACATCCTCTTCCTATAACTGGAAGAGCTTGAATGGGGCGTGCCTCACTGCCGGAAACAACTCGGTGATACCGCCGGCGACCTCGCCCATCATCCCCGCGTGTGTCGGGTTGGCCTACTACAGCGGCAAGACACAGGTTGGCGGTGTGAGCGGCAGGTTGCCGGATGCAGCAGGCAGCGGCGCCCTTCGCCTGACGAATGGCGACACGCAAAACGGCGGCTCCAATGGCGACAACCAGACCGGCGCCATCGTGTCCAACTTCACCTTTCCCACCACGCAAGGACTGCAGGTCACCTTTACCACGGCCACGTATGGCGGCGACGGCGGCACCGGAGCGGACGGCATCAGTTTCTTTCTGTCCGACGGCAGCCAGGCGCCCTCGGTGGGCGGCCTGGGTGGCAGCCTGGGCTACAGCTGCTCCAACGTGAACGGCTCGTACAACGGCGTCGTCGGGGCCTACATCGGCGTTGGCATCGACGAATACGGCAACTTTTCAAATAGGAACGACAACACGAGCAGCGGACCCGGCTTCCAGGCGGGCCGAATCAGTCTGCGCGGCGCCGGCTCCACAGCGTTCGCATCGCTGTCGACCTCGCCAGCAACCAGCGCTTATTACCCCACGACGCTCAACGCGAGCGACCAGCAGTCGGCGGTGCAAAACACCTGCAGGACGGGAACGATCTGGAACTACAGCGGCAACAAGATCGGCAACGTCAACAACAAGAACGACACGACGATCCAGCTCGCATACAACTATCCGTTTTTGCTTGGCTCCAATTTGCCCGCGGGGTTCAGCCTGTCCAATCAGCAGGGAATGAACATGCCTGTGCGCGGCAATGCAACGCCGATCACTTACGGCTTGAAACTGACGCAGGACGGACTGCTCAGTCTCTCTTACAGCGTCAACGGTGGCATTGCGCAAAACGTACTGACAAACCAGTCCATCACTGCTTCGAACGGCCCGCTACCTGCGTCTTTCAGATTCGGCTTCTCCGCAGGCACCGGCGGCTCCAACAACGTGCATGAAATCATGTGCTTCAAGGCAGCACAGATCAACGCTGCTGCAAGCTCGGCCGGCATCAATATCCAGCAATCGGCCAAGGTGCAAGTCGGCACGCAGGTCTACCTTGCCTATTACCACCCGGTGAACTGGTGGGGCCAACTGACTGCGCAAAATCTTGTCGAAGACGCAACGACGTCGACAGTCTCGATCAATCCGGTCGCCAATTGGGACGCGAGTTGCGTCCTCACAGGCGGCGCCTGCAGCGCCACGGGTGCTGCCAGCACCCCGGTGCAGGGATCCTCGTCACGCAACGTTCTGACCTGGAACGGCAGCGCAGGCATTCCGCTGCTGTGGCTCGGCCTCTCCGCCGCGCAGAAAAGTGCACTGGACCCGACGGCTGGAACAACAGCCACCAGCTCGACGCGCCTGGACTACCTTCGAGGTGATCGAACGCAAGAAATTGGCGGCGCGGCCAACGGACCTTTCCGCGCGCGAAACAGCGTGCTCGGCGACATCGTCAGCAGCAGCCCGACATGGGTCGGGGCACCCAACCTGCCCTACAAAGGCATCTGGAAAGACGCGCTCCGCCCGACCACGAGCATGCCAGAGGGATCGAGCTACGGCGCCTACGCGACGAGCAATGCGACGCGGACCAACGTGGTGTACGCAGGCGCCAACGACGGCCTGCTGCACGGGTTCCGGGCCGGTGCCTACGACTCGAGCGGCAACTTCAACACTGCCGCTGCCAACGATGGCAATGAACTACTGGCATACATGCCGGCGCAGGTCCTCAACACCATCCACGCCACGCCACCCACAGCCGCCTCGCTCGACTACTCCTCGCCCCAGTACAGCCACAACGCCTTCGTGGATGCCACGCCCGGCACGGGCGATCTCTACTATCAGGGGGGCTGGCACACCTGGCTCGCAGGTGGCCTGGGCGACGGCGGCAATGCCGGCGGCGTCATCGGCGACAACACCACGGTGGCAACCGGCGGCCTTTACGTCCTCGACGTCACCAACCCGACAAATTTCAGCGAGGCGAATGCCGCCAGCCTGGTCATCGGCGACTGGACTTCCACCTCTGCGAGCCTGACCTGCCCGACCGACACCGCCGGCACCTTTTGCCGCGACAACCTCGGAAGTACTTTCGGAACCCCCATCATCCGCCGTCTGCACGACGGCAATTGGGCTGTTATTTTTGGCAACGGCCTCAACAGCAAGAGCGGCAAGGCGGGCGTGTTTGTAATGACGGTCGACCAGACCACCGGTGCGAAGAGCTTTCGCTACCTCGACACCGGTGTGGGCACCGCTACTGCGCGGAACGGCATCGCCTACGTCGCCTCCGCCGACCTCGATGGCGACCACATCACGGACTATCTGTACGCCGGCGACGTGCTCGGCAATATGTGGCGCTTCGATGTGACCGGCGCAACCGGGGGCAGCTGGTCAGCGCGATCGACGCCGATCTTCAACACTGGTGGACTTCCCATCACCACGCGCGCGACGGTCAATACCGCAGCCACGTCTTCAGGCACGGCACGGGTCATCGTAGGTTTTGGGACCGGCCAGATCTTTCCGCAAACACAGACTGCGGCTGCGACTCCCGTCAGCGGCACCCAATACATATTCGGCATCTGGGACTGGGACATGGCCAGCTGGAATTCGCTCAGCGGTGTTCAATACAGCAGCCTGACTGCGCCGCAAACTGTCAACGCCGGCGTATTGCAAACACAGACTACTGCGACCCTCGCCTACACCTCCGGTGGCATCTCGGGCGTCCGTACCGTGACGCAATATCCAATCTGCTGGAAAGGCGCCACCACCTGTGCGGGCGGCAATACCCAGTTCGGCTGGAAACTCGCGCTTCCGGGGACTAACGAGCAAGTCGTATACAACCCCGTGCTTTCGGATGGGATGTTCGTGGTCAACACCGCCATCCCCGGCGCCACGCAGGCGCTGACCTGCGGTTCACAGCCCGCTTCCGGCTACACCATGGCGATTACTGCAGACACTGGCGCGGCAGCGACATCGTCTTACTTTGCAGACGCCAGCAACAATTACGTCACCACCAACGGATTGGTATTGAGTGGTGTGGGATTAAGCGCAGTGGGTTCGCCATCGTTCGTGACAACTGCGACCAAGAAATATCTCGTCAATCAAACTGTCAGTGGCGTCGGATCGGTCACTCAAGTCAATCCCGGCGCCAATAGCAAAGGCGGACGGGTGACGTGGATCAAGCTGCGATGATTATGACTTTCGCAAAGAAGCCAAAAGGAATACAGATGCATCTGGTGCGCAACTTCATTCACCGCCGCAACCGCGCCTCTAACAGCGATTGCGGCTTTACGCTGATCGAACTGATGATCGTTATTGCCATCGTTGGCATACTTGCGGCCATTGCATACCCTGCCTATAACCAATACGTTTTAAAAGCGCGACGCACTGATGGCCGAAATGCCGTGCTCGATCTGGCAAGTCGACAAGAGCGTTTTTTTAGTGTGAATAACACTTACAGCTCGAGTCCAGCCGCGTTGGGATACGGTGCGACCGCATCTACGTTTCCCGTCTCTGTTAGCGTGAGTGGACAGAGCTATTACACACTTACAGCCACCATTTCAAGCGCTCCTTCCGGCTTCGTCGCTATTGCTATTCCGGTATCACCGCAAACCGCGGATACCAAGTGCTATTCATTTCAGGTGGATCAATCCGGCGCTCAATCTAATCTGGACAGCGGCGGCAGCGCGTTGTCGACGACGGGTTGCTGGTGAAGCGCCAAATTTAAGGCGAGACCTTTAAGAGGCCAGCTAACTGCTGCGGTTGGGGTTGCCATGCTCTGTGTGCCGGCAGTGCATAGATATGCCGCACGAACGGCCTCAATTGCGCATTGCAAATTTCTTACTCTATACCCCATTTACGGTAGCGAGCGAAAAAGTAACTTCAGTATCGCATTGATTTTCAAATAGCGGCGTTCTTTCTATCTAATGCGCGTCCGACAATCCATAACCTGTTGATTTTGTCGATGATTTCGGGATTTTCCTTGGGACGAATTGAAAGTGGTGCGTCCGACATACGTCTCTTTTCGATGAGATGTTTCGATAGTCCGCCCTGAACAATTCAATTTAAAGCGTGGACCGTTGGATCGAATCGGCATAGCGCGGCTAACAGCTTCGCTCCCGCAGCTTGCTGTTTGGTCTGCAGGTACACCTAGCCACAGAAGTACTGCCAGTACGGGTTCTCGATCCAAGTATTGACGACGGCTTCGTCCAAGGCATCGAAGGTGTGCTGCAGATAGCGCAAGCCAGCAACCAGCCGGGGGCAACGCGGGCCGACTTCGTCCCGAGGGGAAGGACACGGCGAAGTTGCGTTCGAGCTCGCTCCAATCGATCAGACCGGCCAGGCGAACCAGCGCATGCTTCAGATCGAGCAGTTCATCCAGGCGGTTGATGAACAGGGCCTCGGTGCGGGGCGAAGAAGACCTGGGCCCCATCGAAATACATGGCCGAAATTTGCAGGGGAACTGCATTGCCCGACGCATCATCTTGCGATTCGTGCCTCGGGCAAACACCGGGATCACTTAACAAAATCAGAGAGTTTGTGATCGTTCAGGGCGGACGACCGAGATTGCCGAACTGCTGCGCTGGCGGGGAAGGTGCCGGAGAAGGCGGATTAGCGCCCGCCGGCGGGCGGGCGGTAAGTTGCCACGCCCATGAAAAAGCCGCCCGAAGGCGGCTTCCGTTTGAGACTGTCGGAGATTACAGACCGCCCAGTGCGGCTTGGCGGCAATTTGCCGGGAGAAACTTATAGGCGGCAGACGAGCTTCCACCGCACGACCAGCCGAGGATGGGGGTAGTAGGCGAAGCGGCGAACGCGCCGGTCCGGCCAGCATCCGTTGTAGGTTGAAGCGTGAGCGTGGTCGTATCGGCCGCAGAACCCGTGCCTTGAATTGTTCCGACGACAGCTCCGGTGGTTGCCGTTACCGCCACGGAGGAGACAAACTTTGTCGCGTTGCTGGAGCAACCAGCCGCAGCGAGGGTCGCCGGCATCGCATTGTTCGAAGTGTAGTACTCCGTCACGGAAGTCTTGCAATTGCCCAGGGCAAGCATCACTTCCGTCACTTTCGCACGCACCGTGTAATCCTGATAAGCCGGCAAAGCCACAGCAGCCAAGATACCAATGATCGCCACGACGATCATCAATTCGATAAGCGTGAAACCCTTTTGCACATTGCGTGCGATAGAACGACGGTTCATTTGAGAAACTCCATGTTGGTTGATAGGCCCGGGAACCTCCCCGGTGCGCTTATCTATCCGCAGCATCTGTGCCACCCTGTCGGCCTCGTCCCACAGCCAAAATCTGAGTACTTGTTCACGCCCGGGTTACAACGTGTGACAGAACTTGTTGCTTTTGCCTTACGGTCGCATGACAAATTTTGTCACCGTGACCAGATCTGTCGGCCTCAAAGCGTCAGAAGCGCCGCAGCCTCCAGCCACCGAATATCCCGCTGCTCCAACCCATGCATTTCCCAGCCCTCGGCAAAGGCGCCGATTTGGCTCATGATTTCTTCGGTTTCGGCGGGCTTGGTGTGGGTGATATAGATCGGGTAGGTCTTGCCTCTGGCGATCTGCGCAAGTTCGTCGGCCAGCGTGGCGGGCGACAAGTGCAGGCTGCGTTGGGCCAGTGCCTGCTCGCGGTTGCTGAAGGCGGTTTCAATGACCAGCATGGCGACGTCGAGTTCGTTCACGCGCTTCCAAAACGGCGCGTTGCGCTCGGTGTCGCCGCTGAATACCCAGTGCTTGCTGCCTTCGACGCAGCGAATGGCGTAGCCGCAGGCCGGTACGGTGTGCACGGCCGGCAAGACTTCGATGTGTTTAAGTCGCCGCGTGCCCAGCGCCAAGGTCTGACCGACATTGAGATCGTGGAAGGTGACGAAGGGCGACTCGGTGCTCGGTATGTTCGCAAAGTCGGGCCAGATCACGTTGTTGAACATGTGGGCGCGCAGGGCCTCGATGGTGGCGCGCAGCGCATGCACGCGCAGGGGCTGGCTTCTGCGGCTGGCAACGGCATCGATCATCAACGGGAGTGCAGCGACGTGGTCGAGGTGCGAATGGGTCAGCACGACGTCGTCGATGGCCGCCATTTCTTCGAGGGTGAGATCGCCCACGCCGGTGCCGGCATCGACGAGCAGGTCGTCGTCGATCAAAAACGAGGTCGTGCGGCAGCCTTTGGCAATAGCGCCCGAGCAGCCCAACACGCGCACTTGCATTTTTTGAGGCCCTCTAGATTTTTGCCGTCATTTGGATTCGAACCGGGTTGCGCCGTCCCAGTCGGGATCTTTGGGGCGCAACGCCATCGAGGCTAAACGCTCGGCGTACAGCTGGTAAAGGACTTTTTTGACCCCGGGCGCTAGCAGCGGCGTCAAAAGCGAGCGGCCCGCGGCCCAGTCTTGCGCGCGGTAGGCCGTCAATACTTGCTGCCAGACGTCGAGCCCGGCGCGGCTCGTTTTGGCTGCCGCAGTGGCCCGGCCCAGGGGCTCGAAGATGGCCACGCTCTGGGCCTTGCCCTTGACGCGCACGCGGTCGAGCTCTTGCCAGACGTAGGCGGGGGCGGCCTGGCGCGTCGCATCGCTCACCACCACTTCGGCACCGTAGATGCCGCTCAGGCTCTCGAGCCGCGACGCCAGGTTGACGGCATCGCCGACCACCGTGTAGCTGCGGCGCACGGCCGAGCCCATGTCGCCGACGCTCATCACGCCGGTGTTGATGCCGATGCCCACGCTGATGGCCGGCTGGCCGCTCCCGCGATGCGCATCGTTGATGGCGTGCACGGCAGCCGCCATTTCGAGCGCGGCCGCCACGGCCAGGTCGGCATGGTCGGGCGTGTCGACGGGCGCTCCCCAAAAGGCCATGACGCAATCGCCCATGTACTTGTCGACGGTACCGCGGTGTGCGCTGATGATTTCTGTGAGCCGGCTGAAAACGCCGTTCAGGAACTGCTGCAGCTCGGTCGGGGCCATGCGCTCCGACATTTCAGTGAAGCCGCGCATGTCGCAGAACAGCACCGTGAGTTCCTTGCTGACGGCTCGCATGCTGTAGCTGCCGGGCGAGGCCAGCATCTCCTGCACGAGCTGCGGCGGCACGTAGGTGCCGAAGAGTTGCGCCAGGTTGCGCCGCTCCCGTGCTTCGACGAAGTAGCCCCAGCTCAGGTTGAGCACGAAAGCGACCGCGCACATGACCAGCGTTGCCGCGAGGGGCAGCACGAGCCCAGCATCGACGTAAAGCCAGGTGTTGAGCCCGACCACGACCGCCACCGTGGCGGCTGCGATGAACACCGCCCGCGCGGCCGAGACGATCGACAACCCCAGCGCGAGGATGAGACCGGTGATTGCGATCAACAGCACGTCGTAGCCGGCAGCGTAGTCCGGCTTTTCTGGCAATCGGCGATCGAGCAATCCTGAAATGATGTTGGCATGCACTTCCACGCCAGGGAAGGCGGCGCCTACCGGTGTCGAGCGGAGGTCTTGCAGGCCGGGCGCGGTGGCGCCGATCAGCACGATCTTTCCCTTGAGTTCGCCCGTGGCGAGTTTGCCGCTGAGCACGTCGGCTGCCGGTACGTATCTGAAGGATCCGCCGTGCGCGCCGCCCGGTCCGCGGTAAGGCACCTGCAAGCTGCCCCTGGCATCGACCGGAAGGCGCAAGAACGACTTGCCAATTGGCCCTTTCGAACCATTCGCAAGGACCAGCGCGCCATCCTTGACCAAGAGCGCGGGCATGCCGTTGGCCCGGCGATACACGGCAAGCCCTAGCGATTCGTAGTAGCCCGCTTTGGCGGCGGTGCCTTGGTACTGCGCAAGAACCGGGGCGGCGCGCACGATGCCGTCTGCATCGGTTTCGATCAACACGTTGAGAAAGCCGGCGTGTGCCGTCGCGTCTGCGAGCAGCGCGATGCTGCCGCCAAAGCCGTTCCAGGATGTCGCGCGCTGCGCGCCGGGGGGGAAGGCATCGAGCGCAAAGACCGGACTGGGCAACCAGCCCATGCCGCGTGGCTGGGTGGTCTGCGTGAAGTAATAACCGAGCGCGACCGGCCTGCCTTTGAGCACGTTGGCAAAAATCGCGTCGTGGTCCAGCTCGGGCGCGAGTTGATCGACTTGCTCTTTCAACCCCGGAACGTCGCGCAGGGGACCGGCTGCGATCTGCCGCAGTGCAGCCAGTCCGGAGCTGCCGTCGGGCTCGGCGAACATGACGTCGAACCCGAGAACAGAAGCTTGCTGACGATCGATCAGTTCTGTCGTCAGCGCGGCGAGCGTGTCGCGGCTCCAGGGCCACTGGCCGTATGCCTGCAGGCTGGGGTCGTCGATGTCGACGATGACGACGCGCGGGTCGAGCGTGCGCGGCAGCGTCGCGCGGAGCCGAACGTCATAGATCGACAGATCCAGCCGCTCGACAAAGGAAAACTTGTAGACGCCGGTGGCGTGAATCAGCGCCAGCAAAACAGGCAACAGCGTGATGGCGACGCGCGGCCAGTGTTGCCCTACCGTTGCGACCGCGCTTTTGGCGGTCACCGCAAGGCCTGATGAAAGTCAGGCGTTGACGAACTGCATCTTGGTGCCGCCGAGCTCGAGCACGTCGCCGTCTTGCAATGCGACGGCTTCGGTGCCGAGGGGCTCGCCATTGAGCGTGGTGCCGCCATCGATCGGAGCCACCACGTAGCCCTGAATGCGGCGCGTGACAGCGGCGACAGCAACGCCAGGTTTGCCGATGGTGGTGACGACCTTTGCCAGCGAAAGTTCGCGGCCGGCACCGGTGCCAGACAGCACGCGGATGACTGCAGAGTTGACCGCACCGCCACCGAGTGGCGCTGAAACCGTCGGCGCGGAGCTGAGCGGAATCGGGGCAGACGGGTGAGAAATGGACGCTGGCTTGGTCGGCGCAACGGCTTCAGCGGCGCCGGCAGCCGACAGGTAGCGGATCTTGTACTTGCCGACTTCGACGACGTCGTTGTGCTCCAGCGCCTGCTTTTTGATGGCACGCGCGTTGACGTAGGTTCCGTTGGTGCTGTTGAGGTCTTCAAGATAGACATCGGCGCCGATCATGTGGAGCACGGCGTGCTCACCGCTGATCGCCAGATTGTCGATGACGATGTCGTTGTACGGTCGCCGACCCAGGGTAGTGCGGTCTTTGGCGAGCGTCACTTCCTTGATTACGACACCATCGATCGAAACGATCACTTTCGGCATGGCCGACTCCTGAATGAAGGACGCTGAACTCTTGGGGAACCGTCAATCCGCAGCTTCTGGCGCCGCAGCGCCGTTTGCACGGGCCAGAACAACTGAAATGTTATCCCGTCCGCCATTGTCGTTTGCAGTTGCAACCAAAAGTGTTGCTTTCTCCGACAGTCCGATATCTCGTGACAGAAGCGTGAAAATCTGCGCGTCGGAAACCATCTCGCTGAGACCATCGGAACACAGCAGGAACAGGTCGCCGGGCAGGGCGTCGTGCTCATGCATTTCAAGTTCCACGTGCCGCTCGATGCCAAGCGCGCGGGTCACCAGATTGCGGTGCGGCGACTGCGCTGCCTGCTCTGGCGTGATGGCTCCGGCGTCGAGTTGTTCCTGCAGCAAAGAGTGGTCGCGTGTGAGCAGATGAAGTTGCTCTTCGCGGAGCCGATAACAGCGTGAATCGCCGATGTGGCCAACGATGGCGCGGTTGGGTCCGAACACCGAAACGACCAATGTCGTGCCCATTCCCTGCAGTTGCACATTAGCAACACCCGCCTCCAGAATGGCCTGGTTTGCCTCGTCGACGCCCGCTTGCATCGCCCGGCGCATAGCGCGCGGATGTGCTGAGGGGCCGGAATGCGCCAACCAGCGCCCGAAGCTGGCTTGCAGCAGCGCGATCGACATGCCGCTGGCGACTTCGCCGCCGTTGTAGCCGCCCATGCCGTCCGCCAGGATCGTGAGGCCCAGGGCCGCGTCGAATGCGATCGCGTCTTCGTTGTTGGCGCGCACACGGCCGGAATCGGTCAGCGAAGCGTAGTCCCAGGTCAGCGTGCTGGCGGCGGCGGAAGAAGTGGCAGCAATGGTCACCATAAACAGGATTCAGGCTCCGAAATCAGTGGGCGGCGACGTGCGTCCGCTTTTGCAAAAATCGTCCGGCAAGGACCACGAAAGCCGCTCCCAAAGCGGCGCCGACGTAGTGCAACCAGGGCATCCCGGCCAGCGTGTCGCGCAACGTGACGTCACTGACGATGGTTTCGCCGCCGACCCAGCCGATGAGGGCGGCGCCGAGCATGACGATGATCGGGAAGCGTTCCATCAGTTTGATCATGAGCGTACTGCCGAATATGACGAGTGGAATGCTGATGGCCAGGCCCAAGATCAGCAGCGTGGTGTCGCCCTGTGCAGCAGCGGCCACCGCGATCACATTGTCCAAGCTCATGACCAGATCGGCGATGAGGATGGTGCGAACGGCAGTCATCATCGTGCCATATTCCTTACCTTCTCCCTCTTCTTCGTCACCTTCGCTTAACAATTGGACGCCAATGTAGAGCAGCAGCAGCCCGCCGACGATCTGCAGATACGGCAATGCGAGCAGCTTTGCAGCGACCACGGTGAGTGCGATGCGCAACACGACTGCGGCGCCCGAGCCGAACAACACGGCCTTCTTTTGCTGCGCCAGCGGCAGCGATCGGGCAGCCATGGCGATGACCACGGCGTTGTCGCCCGACAAGATGATGTTGATCCACACAATCTTGAGCAAGCCGATCCAGAAATCAGCGCTTTGAAGCAATTCCATGTGTTGTCTCGTCTTTTGTAAATCGAAAAAAGCGCTCGCAACCTGAATTGCGAGCGCTTAGTTCGTCGGGTCGCTGCAAAAAGCAGAGGCTTTTTACAGGCGAGCCTTCAGCAGCTTGGCCAGTTCGGAGAAATTGCGCGTCACGGTAAAACCGCACTCTTCCATGATGGCGAGCTTGGCGTCTGCCGTGTCGGCACCGCCGGAGATCAGCGCGCCGGCGTGGCCCATGCGCTTGCCGGGGGGCGCAGTGACACCGGCGATGAAACCGACGATCGGCTTCTTCATGTTGTCCTTGCACCAGCGGGCCGCGTCGGCCTCGTCCGGACCGCCGATTTCGCCGATCATGATGACCGCGTCGGTGTCGGGATCGTCGTTGAAGGCCTTCATCACATCGATGTGCTTCAGGCCGTTGATCGGGTCGCCGCCGATGCCGACTGCCGACGATTGGCCCAAGCCGATTTCGGTCAGTTGCGCCACGGCTTCATAGGTCAACGTGCCCGAACGGGACACCACGCCGATGCGTCCCTTGCGGTGGATGTGACCCGGCATGATGCCGATCTTGATTTCGTCCGGCGTGATGAGGCCGGGGCAGTTGGGGCCGAGCAGCAGCGTCTTCTTGCCGCCGGCGGCTTCCTTGGCGCGCATCTTGTTGCGCACTTCGAGCATGTCGCGGACAGGAATGCCTTCGGTGATGCAGATCGCCATGTCGAGGTCGGCTTCGACAGCTTCCCAGATCGCGGCGGCGGCGCCCGGTGGCGGCACGTAGATCACAGACACGGTCGCGCCGGTCTGCGATGCGGCTTCCTTCACCGAGCCGAAAATCGGGATGCCGAAGATCGACTCGCCGGCCTTCTTCGGGTTCACGCCGGCGACGAAGCAGTTCTTGCCGTTGGCATATTCCTGGCACTTTTCAGTGTGGAACTGACCGGTCTTGCCGGTAATGCCTTGGGTGATGACTTTGGTGTCTTTGTTGATGTAGATCGACATGACGTTTCCTTAGACTTTCTTGACTGCTGCCACGACCTTTTGGGCCGCGTCCGCCATGGTGTCGGCGCTGATGATGGGCAGGCCCGAGTCGGCCAGCAGTTTCTTGCCTTCGACTTCGTTGGTGCCCTTCATGCGCACGACGAGCGGAACGCTCAAGTTCACTGCCTTGCAGGCTGCGATCACGCCGGTAGCGATGGTGTCGCACTTCATGATGCCGCCGAAGATGTTGACCAAGATGCCCTTGACGTTCTTGTTCTTCAACATGATCTTGAAGGCTTCGGTCACCTTCTCGGGGGTGGCACCGCCGCCCACGTCCAGGAAGTTGGCCGGCTCGCCGCCGAACAGCTTGATGGTGTCCATGGTGGCCATCGCCAGACCGGCACCATTGACCAAGCAGCCGATGTTGCCGTCGAGGCTGATGTAGGCCAGGTCGAACTTGCTGGCTTCGACTTCGGCCGGGTCTTCTTCGTCGAGGTCGCGCAGGGCGACCAGTTCAGGGTGACGGAACAGCGCGTTCGGGTCGAAGTTGAACTTGGCGTCGAGCGCCTTGATGTTGCCGTTGCCTTCGAGGATCAACGGGTTGATCTCGACGAGCGATGCGTCGGTCTCCATGTAGATCTTGTAGAGCTTCTGCATCACGTCGACCGCTTGGGCTTGCGATGCTTCCGGCACGCCGATGCTGGCGGCCAGCTTGGTGCCTTGCTCGACGGTCAGGCCGAGGGCCGGATCGACGAAGTCGGTGTGGATTTTTTCAGGCGTGTCGTGTGCGACGCCTTCGATGTCCATGCCGCCTTCGCTCGACACGATGAAAGCGACCCGCTGCGTGGAGCGGTCGGTCACGGCCGAGACGTAATACTCTTTCTTGATGTCGGCGCCGTCTTCGATGAGCAGGCGGCGGACCTTCTGGCCTTCAGGGCCGGTCTGATGCGTGATGAGCTGCATACCGAGGATTTCGCCGGCGAGCTTTTTCACTTCATCGATCGAGCGGGCCAGCTTGACGCCGCCACCCTTGCCGCGGCCGCCGGCGTGAATCTGTGCCTTGACGACCCAAACCGGGCCGCCCAATTTTTGAGCGGCTTCCACCGCTTCCTGGACCGTGTAGGCCGGAATGCCGCGGGGGACCGGCACGCCGAACTTGGCAAGAATTTCCTTGCCCTGGTACTCGTGAATCTTCATGAGGGTGTTTCTCGGAAGGAGGTTGCGAACGGGGAGATCTGGAGACTGAATCGGCTGTTGTCCGCAGGCGACGGCAACCTGACGGCTGGGGGCGGCGAACAACCGCGGACTGTATCATGGTGCGCCGCATTAACGCGCACTTTGCGCTGCGGTCAATACGTACTTTCTCCTGACAAAAGCTATGGCCAAAGTCTTTATCGACGGTGAAGCCGGTACCACCGGTTTGCAGATTCGCGAGCGGCTCCAGAAGATGCCGCAAATCGAGGTCGTGAGCATCGCGCCGGAGCTCCGAAAAGACGTGAACGCCAAGCGTGACCTGATGGGCGGCGTCGATCTGGTGGTGCTATGCCTGCACGACGACGCGGCCATCGAATCGGTCGCGCTGATCGACCAGTTGCCGGGCAAGAAGCCGAAGATCATCGATGCCTCGACCGCGCACCGGACGAATCCGGCGTGGGCATTCGGCTTTCCGGAATTGGTGGCGGGGCATTGGCAGGTCGTGGCCAAGGCAGACCGCGTGGCCAACCCGGGCTGCTATGCGACCGGGTCGATCGCCATCGTGCGTCCGCTGGTCGATGCAGGGATCTTGCCGGCTGACTTCGCGATCGCGCTGCCATCGGTGAGCGGCTACTCGGGTGGTGGCCGGACCATGATCGAAGCGTATGAAACAGGCGACGCGCCGCCCTACGAGATCTACGCGCTGGGCCTGAAGCACAAGCACATCCCGGAAATCATGAAGTACACGGGACTCACGCGTCGGCCGGTGTTCATTCCGTCGGTAGGCAACTTCAAGCAGGGCATGCTGGTGCAGTTGCCGTTGCATCTGGACGACCTGCCGGGCAAACCGAAAGCGGGTGATCTACACGACGCGCTCGCCACGCACTACGCGGCGAGCAACACGCCCGAGAAGTTCGTGAAGGTGTTGCCGCCGACCGCCGACGGCAAGCTGGAGCCGACCGCGCTCAACGACACCAACGACCTCGAGATTCGGGTGTTTCCGAACGAGGACCATCGGCATGCGGTGGTCATTGCGCGGCTCGACAACCTTGGCAAGGGTGCCAGCGGTGCGGCGGTGCAAAACCTGAAGTTGATGCTGGGGCTTTGAGCCGGGCGCTCGGCTCTGCCGAGCAACTAGCGGGTGAGCCAGAGCCCGACGCCGAACAGCATCGCGTGCGCGCCGAGCGCGATCCACAGCAGTGTGTGCGAAGGCATGGCCATGTTGTGCAACGCATCGCCGACACGCTGATGCAGCATCGCGCGCAAAGCCGGATCTTCTTTGCCGGCTTCTGCGGGTGCGCTCGTTTCCCGCTGCGCTCGCCACTGCCGCAGCAAGTCAGACAGCGGTAGACGCTTGACCACGAAGGCGATGATGCGGCGCACCGCGCGACTGGTGCCGAGCGCCGGTGCGAGCTGGTCAGCCAACGCGTTGGCTGACAGCGCCTCGCCCGCGCGCTCAAGCGCACCATGGGCGCGAGGCATGGCCTCGATGCGGCCAGCGATGGCTGCCGACAGCCGCTCGCTCAAGCTGTCGCCATGCGCCGCGACGACATGCCTGAGCGCCCTGCGGCGCCCCTGCGCCACGCCGAGCATCACGTACAGCGGCACAAAAGCGACGAGCAGCACCGCCACCAGCAAGGCCGGAGAGGTGAGCAGCGCGAGCAGGGCACCGGCGCCGCCAGCCCGAGCCCCCGCCATGCCGGGCCCGTTGAGCCGGCCGACATACACAAAGAACAAACCGCCGCCCAGCAGCGATGCCAGCGCCACGCCGATGGCAACGGACCCCGCAAATGCCGCACCTGCTTTAAAGCCCGTTCGGGCGATGGACTGGGAGAAGGGTGTTTTTGTTTTCGACATGAGCTGCATTCCGATGTGTGACGACGCGGATCATGCCCGGAGGAACTCACTCATCGACGGTCCCTTTCAGGACCTTGGCCACGACGCCGCCGGCAAAGCCCCGCGCCATCAAAAAGCGCATCTGCTTGCCGCGCTCTTTGGCGTCGAGCGGTATGGCATAGAAGCGGCGCCCCCAAACGTCGCGGGCGCGGGCCAGCTCGGTGTCTTGCAGCCCAGCGACGGCCTGCGTGATTGCTTCTGAACCGATGCCCTTTTTCTGCAGCTCCTGGCGCAAGCGCATCGCGCCCATGCGCGGCGCTCGCTGGTTCAAGACCGACTGAACCACGCGCGGCTCGCTGATGAAGTCTTTGGCCTGAAGCTCGTCGAGCGCCGTCGCCAGCATGCCGGGCTCTTCTTCGTACTTCTTCAGCTTGCGTTCGAGTTCCGGCCGCGAGTGTTCGCGCTGACTCAGCAAACGCAGGGCGCGACCCTTGAGAGACGGGGCAGCAAAGGCCATGCGGAACCTGCGTCGCGCCGCTCTGCTTCTTACTTGTCGGCTTGCTCGGCTTTTTCGGCCTTTTCAGCCTTGGGCGCCTTCACCGGCTTGGCCTCTACCAGCTCGGCCAGGACAGGGATGCCCAGCGATTCGCGCACCTTGTTCTCGATCTCGCGCGACAGCGTGGGGTTCTCGCGCAGGAACTCGCGTGCGTTGTCTCGACCCTGACCGATTTTTTCGCCGTTGTAGGCGTACCAGGCGCCCGACTTGTCGACGATCTTGGCGGTCACGCCCATGTCGATGATTTCGCCTTCGCGGCTGATGCCCTCGCCGAACAGGATGTCGAACTCCGCCGTCTTGAAAGGCGGGCTGACCTTGTTCTTGACGACCTTGACCTTGGTCTCGTTGCCGATCGCTTCTTCGCCCTTCTTGATGGTGCCGATGCGACGAATGTCGAGCCGGACCGACGCGTAGAACTTGAGCGCGTTGCCGCCGGTGGTGGTTTCGGGCGAGCCGAACATCACGCCGATCTTCATGCGGATCTGGTTGATGAAGATGACCATGCAGTTGGTCTTCTTGATGCTGGCGGTCAGCTTGCGCAGCGCCTGGCTCATCAGGCGGGCCTGGAGACCGGGCAACGAGTCGCCCATGTCGCCTTCGATTTCGGCACGCGGGGTGAGCGCGGCGACCGAGTCGATCACGATCAAATCGACGGCACCTGAACGCACCAGCGAATCGACGATTTCGAGTGCTTGCTCGCCGGTGTCCGGCTGGCTGATCAGCAGGTCGGACAGGTTCACGCCCAGCTTTTGCGCGTACTGCACGTCGAGCGCGTGTTCGGCGTCGACGAAGGCGCAGGTGCCTGACTGCTTTTGCATTTCAGCGATGACCTGCAGCGTGAGCGTGGTCTTGCCCGAGGATTCCGGTCCGTAAATTTCGATGACCCGGCCGCGTGGCAGGCCGCCGACGCCCAACGCGATGTCAAGGCCGAGCGAGCCGGTCGACACAACCTGGACGTCTTCCAGCGCCTCGCCTTCACCGAGCCGCATGATCGTTCCCTTGCCGAACTGCTTCTCGATTTGAGCGAGAGCAGCCTGCAGTGCCTTGGCCTTTTCGCTGCCTGCGACCGAAATGCTGGTGCCTTTGACGAGTGCGTCCATTTGAGAATCTCCTTGAATATCAACGGGTTGGAATGACTTCGATCCATCTGCTTTTAACTACAGGCTGGATGCTTGAACAGTAGTGTAGAGGCTCATTGATTTAAGTAAACTCGTTTTTTAGTCAGTTTGATTTACCATTAAAGCCATGACTCCGGACCCCGAAAACGCATGGCGCCAAACCCATTTGGGCCGACTGCTCGGCCATGCGATGCGCCGCTTCGACGAACGCGTGCTCGCACTCATGGCACACGATGTCGACGTGCCGCTGGCGCTCTCGAATCTGGCTGCGCGCTCGCAGATCAGCGCGGCGCACATCCACATCACGCGTCACTTGGCACGCGATGGCGCGCGGCTCACGGCGCTGGCCGCGAGCGCCGGCATGACGAAGCAGGCCATGGGCACGCTGGTCGATCAATGCGAAGCCTGGGGCCTGGTCACCCGCGGCCCCGATCCGCTCGACGCGCGTGCACGCCGCGTGCAGTTCACCGCCGACGGGCTAGCCTGGCTCGAAGCTTTTCGCAAAGCCGTCGCGCAAGCGGAGGACGAGTTTCGTGCCAGCGTCGGAAACGACATCGCCACCGTGGTAACCATCGGCCTCGAAGCCTACGCCGCAGCCTAGAATTTGCGCAACAAGCCGGAGGTGGCGATGCGGATTCTGATTGCAGAAGATGACCAGGTGCTGGCCGATGCCCTGCTGCGCAGCCTGCGCACCTCGGGTGCGGCAGTCGACCACGTTGCCACCGGCTCGCAAGCCGATGCGGCGTTGATGACCAACAGCGAATTCGACCTGTTGATCCTCGACCTAGGTCTGCCCAACATGCACGGCCTTGAAATCCTCAAGCGCCTGCGCGCCCGTGGCTCACAGCTCCCGGTGCTGGTGCTCACCGCGGCCGACAGCGTCGAAGAGCGCGTCAAGGGCCTCGACTACGGGGCCGACGATTACATGGCCAAGCCGTTCTCGTTGCAGGAGCTCGAAGCCCGCGTGCGCGCCCTCACGCGGCGCGGAATGGGCGCCACCAGCAACGCCATCAAGCACGGCCCGCTGGTGTACGACCAGGCAGGTCGCGTGGCGACCATCGACGGCAAGATGGTCGAACTCTCGGCGCGCGAGCTTGGCCTGCTCGAAGTGCTGCTGCAGCGGGCGGGGCGGCTGGTGAGCAAAGACCAACTGGTCGAACGGCTGTGCGAATGGGGCGAAGAAGTGAGCCTCAACGCCATCGAGGTTTACATCCATCGCCTGCGCAAGAAGATCGAGAAAGGTCCGGTGCGCATCGCGACCGTTCGCGGCCTCGGTTATTGCCTGGAGAAGATTCCGGCGTGAAGCTCTTCCAGCGCGGCCAGCGCTCCCTGTTCGGGGAAATCCTCGACTGGATGCTGACCCCGCTGCTGCTGCTGGTGCCGGTCAGCATCGGCCTCACATGGCTGGTGGCACAAGGCATCGCCAACGCGCCCTTCGATCGCGCGCTGGAGTACAACGTGCAGACGCTGGCCAAGCTGGTCACGGTGCAGGGCGACCAAGTGCTGTTTAACCTGCCGCAGCCGGCACGCGAGATCCTGCGAGCCGACGACACCGACCACGTCTACTACCAGGTGCTGACGTCGAGCGGCGAATCGCTCGGTGGCGACCACGACATACCACCCCCACCCGAAGACGAGTCCGCCACCATCGGCTCGGTGCACATGCGAGATGCCGAGATGCGGGGCGCGACGGTGCGCGTGGCCTACACCTGGGTCCAGCCGCCGCTCGAAACGGCACCGCTGGTGCTCGTGCAGGTGGCAGAGACCCGCGAAAAGCAGCAGGTGCTGGCGACTGAAATCATCAAGGGCGTGCTGCTGCCGCAGTTCGCCATCCTGCCGCTCGCCATCCTCTTGATCTGGCTCGCACTCGTGCGCGCCATCAAGCCGCTGTCGGAACTGGAAGAGCGAATCCGCGAGCGCAAGCCCGATGACCTGAGCCCGCTCGACGATCGGCTGGTGCCGTACGAAGTCGCGCCTTTGGTCGCTTCGGTGAACGGATTGCTGACAAAGCTCAAGGAATCGATCGCCACGCAAAAGCGCTTTCTGGCCGACGCCGCGCACCAGCTCAAGACGCCGCTCGCAGGACTGCGCATGCAGGCCGATCTGGCGCAGCGCGAAGGCGCCAATGCCGACGAACTGAAACAGTCGCTCAAGCAGATCGGCCGCTCGAGCATTCGCGCGACGCACACGGTGAACCAGCTGCTCGCGTTGGCCCGCGCCGAAGGCGGCGCCGGTGCGCTGGCGTGGCAACCGTGCGACCTGGCGCGACTCACCGTCGAGGTCGTGCGCGAGGCAGTCCCGCGCGCGATCGAAAAGCGCATCGACCTCGGCTACGACGGCGTCGAGCCGGGTGCGCCAGGTGTCATGCTCGAAGGCAATGCGACGCTGTTGAAAGAGCTGGTGCGCAACCTGGTCGACAACGCGATCGCGTACACGCCGTCGTCGCCCGACAGGCCCGGCGTGATCACCGCGCGGGTGCTGGCCGATCCGTTCGGGCACATCGTGCTGCTGCAGGTGGAGGACTCGGGACCGGGTATTGCCGAGTCGGCGCGCGAGCTGGTGTTCGAGCCCTTTTATCGCGTGCTGGGCAACGAGGCCGACGGCTCGGGGCTGGGCTTGCCGATCGTGCGGGAAATCGCGCGGCAGCATCTGGCCACTGTCACGCTGGAGGACGCGCATCCGGGCGTGCAGTCGCCGGGTGCGCTCTTCAGCGTTCGCTTCGACACCGCCAAGCCCTGACGGGCTCAGCGCGCGACGCTGCTGTCAGTCGTCGACGCAGGGGTCGATGGCGCCGCCGTATCACCCTTGCGAATCTGCAGCATTTCGGGCCGCACTTGCTGGCTGAGCCGTTGCGGTTCGCGTTCGGTTCCGGCAGACGGCCCACCGTCGCCAGACCATATGAAATAGCCGAGGTTGATGGCGACCAACGCGAAGAAGACCCAGCGCAACATGGACTTCAGACCGCCGGCCCACGCGGGCGCACGCTGACTTCGGAACTGGAGATGGATTGCATGCCGTTCTCAGTATGCACGCGCAGTTCGCCACCCCAGCCGACGCCTTCGCAGCGGCCGACGGTGCCATCGCTGAGTTGCACTTCGCGCCCCTGCAACGCATCGCGCGCCGCGAAGCGTTCGGCGAAGAGCGCAAAGCCCTGCGCCTCGAAAGCCAGCACGTCGCGCAACAACGGCGCGACCAGCATTTGCAACACGGTCGGTGATGTGGCGTCGGGCAGCCATTGCTGCACCCAGGCCGGCGCCGTACTGAGGCCGGTCGCGTCTCTGGGGCCGACGTTCAGGCCGATGCCGATCACCAGCCAGCGCGAGGCCGCATCACCGATCGTGGCCTGCGGCAACGCGGTCTCGATCAGGATGCCACCGAGCTTGCGGTCATCGATCCATAGGTCGTTGGGCCACTTGAGGGCGAGCCGCGCAGCGCGCCGCGGATCGAGGCTTTCCGCCACGCTGACCCCGACCGCCAACGACAGGCCCGACCAGTCGCGCGGTGCCAGCGGCAAGCCGATCGAGAAGGTCAGCGACGCGGGTTCTTCAGCCACCTGCGCGCTTTGCCAAGGGCGTCCGAGGCGGCCGCGGCCGGCGGTCTGGCGTTCGGCGACGAGCAACACGGGCGCCAGTTGTCCGGCGCGGCCACGGCGCATCAACTCGGTGTTGCTCGAATCGATCTGTTCGACCACCTCGATGGCCATGTCGGGCCGCCACGGCGCCGTGGCGGCCGCCAGCTGATCCGGATTCCACGCGTGGCTCAGCGCCATGTCATCAGTCCTTGGTGGACTTGTCCTTTTTGCCGGAGCCCTTCGCCTTCCTGACCTTTTTTTCTGCCTTGACCTTGTCAGCTTTAGCCTTCTTCTTCGCCTTCTTTTTCTTCTTCTTTTTCTCGTCTTCCTTTGGCGCGAGCAAGGTGCCACGGCACGCCTCGGCACCACACCAGCACGGAAATTCCGCCAGCAACTCGGCCGTGTACGGCTCGTCGATCATCAGCCCGTAGTCGTAGTTGAGCTCTTCGCCCGCCGCGATGTTTTGCAACGCCTTGATGAAAACTCGGCCATCGGTTTCATCGGCCTCGCAGTTCGGCGCACACGAGTGGTTGATCCACTTGGATGCGTTGCCGTTGATCTTGCCGTCGATCACATGGCCGTCATCGATATGAAAGTAGAACGTGTGCTGCGGCTGGCTGGGGTCGTGAGGGTGGCGCCGGAGCGCTTCTTTCCAGCTGATGACTTCGCCCTTGTATTCGATCAGCGTCTCGCCCTCCGCGATGTCCTGCACGGCGAACACGCCGTTGCCATGAATGCCCGAGCGGCGCGTTTGTATGCGGCGGCCAGAGGTTGAAACGGGGGATTTGGTGGGCATCGCCGAAGTCTGATAGTTTGAGTAGGCACACATGCGCATGCGTGCGTACGCACGCGAGGCGCCGAGTATAGAGAGCACTCATATGACAAAGACACTGGTTATTGCAGAAAAGCCTTCGGTGGCTCAGGACATCGTCCGCGCGCTCACGCCCGTGGCCGGCAAGTTCGACAAGCACGACGAGCACTTCGAGAACGACACCTACGTGGTGACCAGCGCGGTCGGCCATCTGGTCGAGATCCAGGCGCCGGAGGAGTTCGACGTGAAGCGCGGCAAATGGAGCTTTGCCAACCTGCCGGTGATTCCGCCTCACTTCGACCTGAAGCCGGTCGACAAGACCAAGACGCGCCTGAACGCGGTCGTGAAGCAGGCCAAGCGCAAAGACGTGACGCAGCTCATCAACGCCTGCGACGCGGGCCGCGAGGGCGAACTGATCTTCCGATTGATCGAGCAGTACGCCGGCGGCAAGACGCCTTTGAACAAGCCGGTGCGCCGGCTGTGGCTGCAGTCCATGACGCCGCAAGCCATTCGCGATGGCTTCGACCACCTGCGAACTGAAAAGCAGATGCAGGGCCTGGCCGACGCCGCACGTTCGCGCTCCGAGGCCGACTGGCTCGTCGGCATCAACGGCACGCGGGCCATGACGGCATTCAACTCGCGCGACGGCGGTTTCTTTCTGACAACCGTGGGCCGCGTGCAAACGCCCACGCTGTCGGTAGTGGTCGAGCGCGAAGAACAGATCCGCAAGTTCGTCTCGCGCGACTACTGGGAAGTGCACGCGAGCTTTGCGGCCGAGGCCGGCGACTACCCAGGCAAGTACTTCGACCCAGCGTGGAAGAAAGCGAACGCGCCGCTCCTGCCCAGCGGCGAGCCGGATGCAGAGCAGCGCGCCGATCGCGTCTGGAACGAGCGCGACGCGCTGGCCATCGCCCAGGCCGCGCGCGGCAAGCCCGCCACGGTCACCGAGGAAAGCAAGCCGAGCACGACCGCCAGCGGCATGTTGTTCGACCTGACCTCGTTGCAGCGGGAGGCCAACAGCCGCTTCGGCTTCAGCGCGAAGACCACGTTGTCGCTGGCGCAGTCGCTGTACGAGCGCCACAAGGCACTCACCTATCCGCGGACCGATTCGCGCGCCTTGCCCGAGGACTATCTGCCCGTCGTGAAGGACACGATGGCGATGCTCGCCAACAGCGGCATGAAGCACCTCGCGCCATTCGCCAAGCAGGCGATCGACGGCAACTATGTCAAGCCGAGCAAGCGCATCTTCGATAACGCCAAGGTGTCGGATCACTTCGCGATCATCCCGACGCTGCAGGCACCGAGCGGCCTGTCGGACGCCGAACAAAAGCTGTACGACTTCGTGGTGCGACGCTTCCTGTCGGTGTTCTTCCCGAGCGCTGAGTACCAGATCACTACGCGCATCAGCACCGTGACCGAGGCCGGCAAGAAATACGCATTCCGTTCCGACGGCAAGGTGCTGGTGAAGCCCGGCTGGCTTGCCATCTACGGCAAGGAAGCCGCTCAAGACACAGACGAAAAAGACGGCAAAAACCTTGTGATCGTGAAGCCCGGAGAAGTCGCGCGAACCGAATCGTGCGACGCCAAGGCGCTCAAGACGCGGCCACCCGCGCGCTACTCCGAAGCCACGTTGCTGGGCGCGATGGAAGGCGCCGGCAAGACCATCGACGACGACGAACTACGGGAAGCGATGCAGGAGAAAGGCCTCGGCACGCCTGCCACGCGGGCGGCCACGATCGAAGGACTGATCGCCGAGAAGTACATGCTGCGTGAAGGCCGGGAGCTGATCCCGACCGCCAAGGCGTTCCAGCTGATGACGCTGCTGCGTGGCCTCGGTGTCGAGGAGCTTTCGAAGGCGGCGCTGACCGGCGAGTGGGAATACAAGCTGGCGCAGATGGAAAAGGGCGCGCTGACGCGTGCCGCGTTCATGCTCGAGATCGCCGAGATGACGCAGCACATCGTCAAGAAGGCCAAGGAGTACGACCGCGACACCGTCCCAGGCGACTACGCGACACTCGCGACGCCCTGTCCCAACTGCGGCGGCGTGGTCAAAGAGAACTACCGGCGCTACACCTGCACCGGGCTGCCGGACAAGGAACCTTGCGGCTTCTCTTTCGGCAAATCGCCGGCGGGCCGCACTTTCGAAGTGGTCGAGGCCGAAGCACTGCTTCGCGACAAGCACATCGGACCACTGGAAGGCTTCCGGTCGAAAGCCGGCTGGCCGTTCACCGCGGAGATCGTCCTCAAGTTCGACGAAGAAGAAACGAAGAACTGGAAGCTGGAATTCGACTTCGGCGACGACAAGAATGCGGAGACCGGCGAGATCGTGGACTTCAGCGGCCAGGAGTCGCTCGGGCCGTGCCCGATCTGTGCGTCGCGCGTGTTCGAGTACGGCACCAATTACGTCTGCGAAAAGTCGGTGCCGACCGTCGAACAGCCGACACCGAGCTGCACTTTCAAGAGCGGCAAGATCATCCTGCAGCAACCGGTGGAACGCGCGCAGATCGAGAAGCTGCTCGCCACAGGCAAGACCGACTTGCTCGACAAGTTTGTCAGCATGCGCACGCGCCGCGCCTTCAAGGCTTTCCTGTCGTGGAACAAGGAAGAGGGCAAAGTGAGCTTCGAGTTCGAGCCCCGCACGTCGAAGTTTCCGCCGCGCAAGACTTTTGCCAAGGCGGCGCCGGCTGCGAAGAAAGCTACAGCAGGCGCTGCGGCCAAGGCAGCAAAGGCAGCAAAGGCACCGGCGAAGAAGACTGCAGGCACGACCGCTGCCGCCAAGAAGGCGGCGCCCAAGGCGCCACGCAAGCCGGGCACCGGCCTGAAGCCGAGCGATGCGCTGGCTGCCGTTATCGGCGCCGAGCCGGTCGCGCGCACCGAAGTCATCAAGAAGCTGTGGGATTACATCAAGGCCAACGGCCTGCAGGATGCAACCAACAAGCGCGCCATCAATGCCGACGCCAAGCTCAAGCCAGTATTCGGCAAAGACCAGGTGACGATGTTCGAACTGGCGGGTATCGTGGGCAAACACCTGAGCGCCTTGGCGCCGTAATGAAACGAACCTTCAGTAACCGTCTCATGAAATACATCTTTTCCGCCTTCGTCTCCATCGTCGCCCTGTGCGCTGCTGCGGGCTGCGCGTCAGGCAACACATCGCAGGGAAGCAGCGCCGCGACAAGTGCTAGCGGCGGCAGCGGCATCCAGGTGTTCGGCGTGATCGACGCCAGCGTCTCCCACACCACGACCAAGTCGATCCCAAGCCGCTAAGAACCGCAGAGGCTCGACGGTTAGCGCCTGAGCAGCGCCTGCCGCAACAGCCGCGCGGCGCGGTTCCGTATCTTGCCGGGGGCTGCACGCAAGGTCGATTTGGCCGTTACCTTGGTGGTGGCGCAGGCCCACAGAAAGTCGTGGAGGATGGCGCTGTCGTCCAACGTTTCCTTGCTGCCGAACTTGTGGAACTCCGGGTGCCATTGCGTCGCCGCGATGTAGCTGCGGCCGCGGTCGGCGCGTCGGCGGATCGCTTCGGGCACGCGGTCGGGCAGGCTCCATGCCTCGATGTCGAAGCCCGGCGCCAGCGCCTTCACACCCTGATGATGGATGCTGTTGACGCGCGCCGTGTCGACGCCCGGATAGAGCTTGGCGAGCCGTGTGCCGGGCACGATCTCGAGCGCGTGAAAGTTCTGGTCGTAGGCCACCGGGTCGCGATGGCGAAGGGTCTCGGGGTGGCCATGCTGCTCTTCGATGTCCTGGTACAGCGTGCCGCCGAACGCCACGTTGATGAGCTGCAGCCCCCGGCACACACCGAAGATCGGCTTGCCGGCCTGCTCGAAAGCCTCGACCAGCGCGAGGTCGTACAGGTCACGTACGCGGTCACCGAGCCAGGCGTCTTTCAGCGGCACCTCGCCATAGCTGCCGGGCCACATGTCGGCGCCGCCATGCATGACGACGCCATCGAGCCACTCGGCGTAGTGCGATAGCTTGGTGTCGCCGCGCGCAGTTTCGCCTGTTGGGCAAGGCACCATCACGACCATCGCGCCGGCCGACATGAGCCAGTGCGCGATCGACTGCTCGACGTATTGCAGGGTCTTGTTGCTGAACAGGGCGCGCGCCGGATCGGCGTGCGAAAAGCAGGCTGACAGACCGATCTTGAGTCGGGCGGAAACAGGTTGGGCCATCGGAAATATTCTGCTGATGCGGCCTCTCGCCCGGGGTCGGACGACACGCCAAGTATCCTTTCAACGCGCGATCGTTCATCAGCGCGGACAACGTTTTGAATCACGGAGGCAAAGCATGGATATCGGCATCGACATCGGCACGTCGGAGGTCAAGGTCGTCCTGGTCGACGACGCGCAGCGCGTGATCGGTCAGGCTAGCGCGGCAGTGGCTATTTCTCGACCGCATCGGCTGTGGTCGGAGCAGGCGCCCGAAGACTGGTGGAGCGCCACGCAGGTCGCGCTGGGCAAGCTCAAGGAGCACCACCCGAAGGAGTACGCGGCCACGCGCGGAATCGGGTTGTCGGGTCACATGCATGGCGCCACGCTGCTCGACGCGCAAGACCGCGTGCTGCGTCCGGCCATCTTGTGGAACGACGGCCGCAGCCACGCGCAATGCGCCGAACTCGAACGCCGCGCGCCCGAGAGCCGTCGCATCACCGGCAACATCGCGATGCCGGGCTTCACCGCACCGAAGCTCATTTGGGTCGAACAGAACGAGCCGGAGATATTTGCGCAGGTAGCCCGGGTGCTGCTGCCAAAAGACTTCGTTCGCTTGAAGCTCACTGGCCAAGCGGTGTCCGACATGTCGGATTCGGCAGGCACGCTGTGGCTCGACGTGGCGGCACGCGACTGGTCCGACACCATGCTGTCCGCCACGCACCTCGATCGATCGCAGATGCCGCGCCTCGTCGAAGGCAGCGAGGCCAGTGGTACGTTGCTGCCCACCGTCGCCTCGCAGCTCGGTCTGCAGGCCGATGTGGTGGTGGCGGGCGGCGCGGGCGACAACGCAGCAAGCGCGGCCGGCCTGGGCGTGACGGCACCTGGCACTGCGTTCCTGTCTCTGGGCACCTCGGGGGTCTACTTCGTGGCGAACGCGGCTTACTCCCCCAACCCCGAAAGTGCGGTGCACGCCTTCTGCCACGCGTTTCCGGGCACCTGGCATCAGATGAGCGTGATGCTGTCGGCGGCGAGTTGCCTCGGCTGGCTACGGCGCCTCACGCACGCGACCGACGAAGCGCAGCTTGTCAGCGAAGCCGAGGCGCTTCCGGATGGCGCCGCCACGCCGCTGTTCTTGCCATACCTGTCTGGCGAGCGCACACCGCACAACGATCCGTACGCGTCGGGTGTTTTCTTCGGTCTGACGCACGATCACACCCGCGGCCACCTCGCCTATGCCGTGCTGGAGGGCGTGGCCTTCTCGTTTCTCGATGGGCAACAGGCGCTGATGGCCGGCGGCGCGCAGATCGACAGCGTGACGCTGGTCGGGGGCGGCTCGCGCAGCGCCGCGTGGGCACAACTGCTCGCCGATGTGCTGGGCCGCACGCTGGATCGACGCAGCGGCGGTGAAGTGGGTGCCGCGTTGGGTGCGGCACGACTCGCACGCCTGGCGAGAACGGGGGAGGCGGTTGCCGATATCTGTGTCGCACCGGCCTTGCAAGACAGCTTCGCGCCGAACCCGGCGCGCACCGCCGAACTGGCCGGGCGCCATGCGCAATATCAGCGGCTCTATCGGACCCTCAAGCCCGAGATGCAGCGCCTGTCGACCGCAGGGCAGCAGAAGTCTGAAGGAGACTGACCGCAGGCCCCGTCGCTCAGGAAGCGCTCGAGGAATTCGGAATACGCGGCTCGTGCATCGGGCACCCGGTGCGCTCGCCACGAAATTGCGACGAGGCGGCATAAGCCACCTTGCGTGCCCGCATGACGCCGCCGAGCGGCTGGTGCGCTGCCAGCGCGTGCCACGGATTGAACGCCATGCCATCGTCGATCTCGCGGGACAGCGCGGCGCTCCATCCCTCTTGCGCATCGAGCGTCAGTCGTGCAACGGCAATGAAAGGGCTCAAGTCCTGCGGCCACTCAATTGACGCATCTTCGATCGGCATCTTCTCGAGATCGGTACACAGCTGCACGCGCAACTCCCATTCGGCCGGCTCGCCCGTATGAGCCCGCAAGAAATCGGCGACCGCTTCACGTGTGCCATCCGGCTTGCCGTCAAGGTCCATCGGTGCGTTTTCGAGCGCGCGCAGGTCCGGCGACACCGGCGCCAATTGCAGCTTGGCGATGTAGGCGCCATAGCGGATCGGCACCTGCGTGAAGAACGTCGCGCCGAGCGGGTGCGTTTCGGCATGGCCGCCCATCGAAATGAGCGTGCTGCTCTGGCCGCCGACCGCTTCGATCGCTTTCTCGACACCCTGCAATACGCTCGACAAAACTCGCTTGGCCGTCGGCGCCTTGTCGGTGGTGCCAGCAAGCAGCTTGAGGTTTTTAAGAAAGCCTTTGGCGTCCGGCGCGGCAAACACCGGGCCGTCGACGAACAGAAAGTCCTGAGTGCTGTCACCTTCAGACCCCGCGACGCGCTCGCCCTCGACGCCGATCACCTTGATCGCCATGCCGCGCGGCAGGGATACGCGGTCGTCGAGCACTTCAGCGGGGGGCGTCGAAATTCTGAGCACCACCGGGTAGCTGCGCGGCGCTAAAAAGATGCCCTGAGCCAACTCGGGAGGCAGGCCTTCGACAACACGCAGTTCGCCGCGGAGCAGGCCGTGGCTCTTGGCGTGCACGGCGCGCAGCGCATGGCCGGTGCTGTCTGCCATGGTTTTCGACATGCCCAGCAAGGTGTCGACCAGGTCGGCCTGCGTTTGCAGCTCGTCTGACTTCGGCACCTCGACGGCAGGTGAAAAAAGAACCGGCTTGATAGACAAGGTGGAGAAATCGTTCATCGATGGCTTTTCGTTGGGTGTCGCTAAGCAGCTATGCGCTGCCTATTCGACCGACGCGGTATGCGATGCGATGTAGGAGCGCCACACCAATGCGTGCCATCCGTCATGGAACCCGCCCCAAACCCCAAGTTCCGTAGCAAGTCAAGCAGCAATGTTGGCCATTCGCCTATAATGGTGAGTTCGTTTCGATACCACGACGAAGCACTTTCGTCATCTTGCTGGCTGGCCCGGCGCGTTCCCGGAGTTCATGGAATTGATCTCCGGACTCGCCAAGGCCCTCATCTCAAGCCGGCTCTACAGTGTGTTGGAGCGCCAGACCCGGCGCCCATGATTGTCACCACTGCCTTCGTTCTTGTTGAAGCGAATTGCGCGTCCGCCGCGTCATTTCCGGCCGGCCCACGCCTCGTTTTTCAATTTTTTCGGCGCACGCGATGTTGCGTGTCGTCAAGGCTTCATGGACATCGTTCAACATAATATTGCAGTGGGCAAGTACCTCGTTTCACCGCTGATTCACTCTCAAGACGACGGGCGTTTCGCCGCGTCGGTTTCTATTCGCTCGGGCCGCGGAAGCGGTATGCATGACCGCGTCATGCGCTTCACGCCACGATTTGCCAGCCATGCCGCCGCCGTGCGCTATGCCGTCGACCAGGGCCTCGGCTGGGTCAGCGAACGCCATCCGGCACGGCCAACTCATCAGCCTGCGCCAGGTCACTTCGCAAGCTGAGCCCGACCATCGTCCGACAACCGTTTTCCATCTCCAACAGACACCGTTTTTTGAGGTAAATCAATGGCCAAAGAAGAACTCATCGAAATGAACGGCGCAGTGACCGAAGTGCTGCCCGACTCGCGCTATCGCGTAACGCTGGACAACGGTCATCAATTGATCGCCTACAGCGGCGGCAAGATGCGCAAGCACCACATCCGCATTCTGGCGGGCGACAAGGTGTCGCTCGAGCTGTCGCCGTACGATCTGACCAAGGGCCGGATCACGTTCCGCCATCTGGAACGTCGGGGTCCACCGCCCGTCAACAACGGCGCGCAGCGCCGCTAACTCCCGTGACCCAAGTGACGAATCCGTCCACCGGGTTCGCCACCCTGCCGCTCACGCCGCAGATGCTGGCGAATCTCGACCAGCTCGGCTACAAGGAAATGACGCCGATCCAGGCTGCCAGCCTGCCTCCGGCGCTCCTCGGCAAAGACCTGATCGCTCAGGCCAAGACCGGCAGCGGCAAGACAGCCGCCTTTGCCCTCGCACTCCTCGCCAATCTCAATCCGCGACGCTTCGCCATCCAGGCGATGGTGCTGTGTCCGACGCGCGAACTCGCCGACCAGGTCACGACCGAAATCCGCCGGTTGGCGCGCGCCGAAGAGAACATCAAGGTGGTCACACTCTGCGGCGGTGTTGCATTGCGCGGGCAGATCGCCAGTCTGGAGCACGGCGCGCACATCGTGGTCGGCACGCCGGGCCGGATCATGGACCATCTGGACCGTGGCAACCTGAGTCTCGACGCGCTGAACACGCTGGTGCTCGATGAGGCCGATCGCATGCTCGACATGGGCTTTTTCGAAGACATCGCCAAGGTCGTGCGGCAGTGCCCGAAAGAGCGCCAGACGCTGCTCTTTTCAGCGACCTACCCTGAAGGCATCGCCAAGCTCAGCGCCCAGTTCATGAAGGCGCCGCTGCAGATCACGGTGCAGGCACAGCATGAAGGCACGCAAATCCGCCAGCGCTGGTACGAAGTCAAGGACAGCGACCGGCTGCATGCGGTGAGCTTGCTGCTCGACCATTTCCGGCCGCAAAGCACGCTCGCTTTCTGCAACACCAAGCAGCAATGCCGCGATCTGGTTCAGGTGCTGCAGGCGCAAGGCTTCAGTGCGCTGGCCCTGTTCGGCGAGTTGGAGCAACGCGAGCGCGACCAGGTGCTGGTGCAGTTTTCGAACCGCAGCGCCTCGATACTGGTCGCGACCGATGTGGCCGCGCGCGGCCTCGACATCGCGCAGCTCGAAGCGGTGATCAACGTCGACGTGACGCCCGATTCGGAGATCCATATCCATCGCGTCGGCCGCACTGGCCGCGCCGGCGCCGAGGGCTTGGCGCTCAATCTCGCCAGCATGAGCGAGATGGGCAGCGTCGGAAAGATCGAGCAACTGCAGGGACGCGAGTCCGAATGGCATCCGCTGTCGGAACTCACTCCCGGCGTCGGTGCAGCGCTGCGGCCGCCCATGGCCACGCTGCAGATCGTCGGCGGCCGCAAGGAGAAGATCCGCGCCGGCGACGTGCTCGGCGCGCTGACGGGCGACTGCGGCTATGCCAAGGAGCAGATCGGCAAGATCAACGTCAACGAATTCTCGACTTACGTCGCGGTCGAGCGCGGCATCGCTCACGAGGCGGCGCAGAAGCTGTCGGGTGGCCGCGTCAAGGGCAAGAGCGTCAGAGTGCGGCTGCTGGAAGGCTGAGCCCACCCGGTCACAGGGTGCATTCCCCCAGTGTGGCCTAATCACGCCTCGAACACTTTTTACCTGAGCTTTTCATGCCCAAGATCATTCGCACCGAAGCCGACCGCGTCGCCACTCCCAAGCCGACCCCGGTGGCCGGCTCGACCTTGCCTAAAACCGGTGGCGGCCAAAAGGTCAGCCTCGAGCGCGGCAAGGCCACGCGCAGCAAAAAGAACCCGGGCAAGCGGGCCAAAAAGGGCGGCTAAACCGACCTTTTGCAGTCTTGCTGCAAACCCTTCGAAACGCGCCCACGGGCGCGTTTCGTCATTGGATCGTCGTCGGCCCGAAGTCGGTTCGCGATTCGTAGGACTCTCGGGCCGGGCGGCGGCTGAAGAAGCCACGCCGGCGCTGCAGGGCGAACATGCCGGCCATCATGGCCAGGCCATAGCTGGGCAGCGGCGCCGAGGCGGTATCGACGGCCGAGCCGTCGTCGATGTCCTGCTTTTGCAGGACCCAATAGAACCGTCCGGGGGCGGGCTCATTCACGACGAGTGCAATGCCGTTGGCGTCGACCATGTTCTTTTTACATTTCGATAAGGAAGGTTGTATTTGTATTCCTGACCGGCTCGCCGCGATAGGACCTAGTTCACGGAACGCCCGAGTACGGCGCCAGAACGAGGCTATAACCCCCTGATGTCAGACGACTACCAGATCGATATTCCTGCCTCCTTCTTCGGGATTTACACGGACGCGAGGCAGCGCCTGCGCGAGCCGATCGGCGTATTGAGGCAGCGCTACGACATCTGCGAGGACCTGGCGAACCATCTCGTCGGGCATGCGCAGATTCAGCATCACACCGAAGTCCCCGACGAAGCCGACATCCTTCGGCGCATTCAAGCGGGGCTGGCCACGCCTGAATCGGGTGTGTCGGCCCCAGAGGCTGGCTGGATCGTCCATCGCCTCGCCGAGCTGCTCGGCTGGCGCGCGCCGGAAGCCTCCGGCGCCGGTTGACCGGCTACTGCGCAGGCGCGGGCGCAGCCCGACGATAGTCATCGCTCCCCGAATCCCGCCGTCCAACGAAAGCGACCGATGAGGCTCCAAGCCAGCTGCAAGATGACCGTGACTGCCACCGAAGCCGACTGCCCGGTGGTCGCCATGCTGCGGCCCCGCAGCGGTGACGCGCAATGGATGGTCAGCGAGCGCTACGACCTGCACCCGTGGGTGCAGACCACCGAGTACGTCGACAGCTACGGCAACCTCTGCCAGCGCATGAAGATCCCGCAGGGCGACATGCGCATCGAAGTCGAGATGGTGATGGAGGCCGAAGACCACATCGCGGTGGCGCCCGACGCGATGGCAACCCCCATCGAGGACCTTCCCTTCGACGCGCTGCAGTACCTGCTGCAAAGCCGCTATTGCCCGTCCGACAAGATGGAAGATCGTGCACGCCAGATCGTCGGTAACGCCGAGCCCGGCTATGCGCAGGTCGAGGCGATTCGCTCTTGGATTCACACCAACCTCCAGTATCGCTACGGCGTGAGCAACGGCGCCACCGATGCGCTCGACTCGCTCAACGACGGCGCCGGCGTGTGCCGCGATTTCTCGCACGTCGGGATCGGCCTGACGCGCAGCCTGCGCATCCCGGCACGGCTGGTGGTCGGCTATCTTTACCGCCTCGATCCCATGGACATGCACGCCTGGTTCGAGGCCTTCGTCGGCGGTCGCTGGTACACCTTCGATGCAACGCAGGACGCACCGCGCGGTGGCCGCATCGTGGTGGCCTACGGACGCGATGCGGCCGACGTGGCGTTCATCTCCAACTACGGGCCGCTCGAGATGGGTGAGATGGTGGTCACTGTCGAACAGGTCGACCTGGGCGACGGAACGCAGCACCAGCAACTGCAATCTCGGCAAACGTCTTGAAGGGCGGCCACGACACGGTGATAGTGGCAGCCGTGGCATGCGTGAAGCGCTGACGACGCTAGGCTTGCGTTTCATCGTGCGCGTGGTCGGCCCGCCGGCCTACGCCCGCCATCCAGGCGGCCGTCTAAAACCGAAAGTCGTTCCAAACCGCCCTCCGGAGATTTTCATGGTCAGCAAAAGTCCAACTTCCAAATCCCTGCCTGCCGCACCCGCCACCGCGCGCGCGACCGCCGTGCAACCCAACCTGCACCAGGAATCGCACGAGACGCAAAAGTACGGCGAGATCGTCAAGCTGCCGAACGGCTTGAGCGAAAAGGTTTGCAAGGAAAGCGTCGCGCTGCTGAACCAATGCCTGGCGGACACCATCACCTTGCGCGACATGTACAAGAAACATCACTGGCAAGTGGTCGGCCCGACCTTCAACCAGCTGCACCTGATGTACGACCAGCATTTCGAAGCACAGGTGCTGCTGGTCGACATCCTGGCCGAGCGCATCCAGCTGCTTGGCGGCATCGCGCTGGCCATGGCCGCCGACGTCGCCGAGAGCACCAAGATCGCGCGTCCGCCGCGCGGTCGCGAGCCGGCTGCAGTGCAGATTCGCCGTCTGGCGGAAGCGCACGAGATGATCATCATTGGCGCACGTGACGCGGCCAAGAAGGTCGACGACGCGGGCGACGACGGCAGCAACGACGTGTTCGTGTCGAACGTGCTGCGCACCAATGAGTTGCAGGTCTGGTTCCTGACGGAGCATCTGGTCGCGGCTTCGCCCGTCACCGCGTAACGGGTGAGCTGCGCCTGGGAGGCACGAAGCTTGCAGCCGATCGACGACATGACTTCAACCTCTTCACGACCCCAGGCGGTCCCCACGGTTCAACTCGAGAACGACCGCGTCAAGGTCACCGAATGGCGCTTCGCGCCCGGCGCTGAAACCGGTTGGCACCGCCACGGCATGGACTACGTGGTGGTGCCGATGACCACCGCGTCGCTGCTGCTCGAAACGCCGCAAGGAGAATTACGCAGCCCGCTGACGGCCGGCGTTTCGTACACGCGGCTCACCGGCGTCGAGCACAACGTGGTGAACCCGAACGAGCATGAGTTCGTGTTCATCGAGATCGAATTGAAGTAGCTGCCGGGTCGGGCCGAACGTTGCTCGGCCAACTCGGCTCGGCTTAGCTCATTGCGGGTCGATCGGCATCGGTGGCACACCGCGTGCCTCGATCGCTTCGCCAGCCGCCAGGCACAGGTCTTCGCGATAGCGCCCGGCCACGAGTTGCACGCCGACCGGCGCACGTCCGGCCAAGCCGGTCGACACCACCAGCGACGGCAGCCCGGTCAGCGGCAGGCCGATCATGGTCATCTGGGCTTCCCACACGCGGGCATACGCGTCCGGCCCCTGCAAATCCAGATCCTCGGCGAACGGCAGCTCCGCGCAGGCAGGCAGCAGCACGACCGGATAGCGCTCGAGGAATACTTGCCACTGCCGCGTGATGGCGGCCCGCCGCACCAGCGCGGTGGAGAACTTCTCCAGCGTCATCGATTGCGCGAGGGTCGCTTGCCCAGCGAGCGCAGCGATGGCGCCCGCATCGCCTTCGCGCTCCGCCGCAGCGACCATGCCCGCGTAGCCATCCCCCATCCACAAGGCGATCTGCACCTGCACCGCATCGCGGATCGGCGGCAGCGCATCGACCTCGTCCACGGTCCAGCCGGCGTCGCGCAAACGCTCGGCTGCATCGCGCAACGCGGCCACCACCTCGGGCTGCGTCGTCATGCCGTCGGGCGCTACGCACAACGCGACGCAGCGCGGAGCGGCCGGCCCGACAAGCGGTGCGGGCACCCACCACGGATCGCGCGGGTCGGGCGCCGACATGGCGGCGAGCGCGAGCCGCAGGTCGTCGACAGTCCGTGCGAGCGGCCCCGACACCGCAGTGATCTGTCCGCTGATGATTCGCTCCGGCGTCACCGCGTTGTAGGCCGCTACGCGACCGAGCGACGGCCGCAAGCCGTGGATGCCGCACGCGTACGCCGGGTAGCGGATCGAGCCGGCGATGTCGGTGCCGTGGGCGATGTGGCCGATGCCGGCCGCGATCGACGATGCAGCGCCGCCGGACGACCCACCCGGTGTCAACGCTGCGTCGCGCGGGTTGACGGTACGCCCATGCAAGCGGTTGTCGGTAAACCAGCGGTAGCTGAACGCCGGCGCGTTGGTGCGCCCGACGATGACGGCGCCGGCCTTCAGCAGGTTGTCGACGACCGGGCTGTTGCTGGCGGCGATCCACTCTTTCTGCAGGTTCACGCCGTTGCTGGTCGCGAAGCCCTGCTGGTCGATGTTGATCTTGACGGTGACCGGCACGCCCGCGAGCGGACCGGGATCTTCACCACGCGCCAGCGCGGCATCGACGGCGCGCGCATGGGCCAGCACTTCGTCGGGCCGATGGTCGACCACCGCGTTGAGCTTGGGATTGACGGCATCGAGCCGGGCCAGTGCCGACTGCGCGGCTTCGAGGGCAGAGAGCTTGCGTTGCCGCACGAGCGTGGCGACGCGCGACGCGGAGAGGCGCCAGATTTCGGTTGGGTCGGTGTTGGACATGGGGTCAGGCAGTGGCGGGCGCCGGAACGTGGCCGTGCTTTCGCACGAACAGCGCGCGCACGTGCGTCCACGCGTCTTCGAGGTGAACGCGCATCGCGGCCTTGGCGGCATCGGCATCGCGACGCAGCAGCGCATCGACGATGGGGTTGTGCGTGGCCGCGATGGTGGCCGGATCGTCGTAGACCGCATCGATCAGCGCCATCACCATGCGCATCTCGGTCTGCGTGTTCAGAAAGATGCGGTGCAGGTGCGCATTGCCGGACAGCTCGCAGATGAGCGTGTGCAGCTCGAAGTCGCTGGCGATGCGCTCGTGCTGCGGCTGCGTCGGCGCGTGCCGCACCATCGCGTCGACCAACGCCTTGACGCGGGCCAGCCCGGCATCGTCGGCCTTGCGGCAGGCCAGCTCGATTGCGGTGAGTTCCAGGCTCAGCCGCACTTCGTAGAGGTTGTCGATTTCCTGCGCGCTGATGCTGCGAACCGCGAAGCCGTGGCGTGGTCGCGCGACCAGCACGCCTTGCCGTTCGAGCCGGCGCGCCGCCTCGCGCACCGGCGCGCGGCTCACCCCCATGCGGCGCGCGATCTCGGCTTCGACGATGCGGCTGCCCGGGGCAAGCTTTCCTTCGACGATGGCACGCGTCAGTTGCGCTTCGACCAGGCCGACCAGGTCGGTGGCTTCGACCGACTCGAAGAACGCGGTGTCGGGGGAGGTGGAGAGGGCCATGTCTTGTCTTTTGTTCCAGGTGCTTCGTCTTGGCTACGCCGCAGGAGCGACCGCGACGGCCCGCGTGCGCGCGATGTAGATGCCCGCCGCCATGATCAGCGCGATGCCCACAGAGGCCAGACCGTCCGGCGGGCGGTGAAACCAGAAGGTGCTGAACGCCACCGCCAGCAGCAGCTGGAAGTAGTTGAGCGGAGCGAGTGTCGAGGCTTCGACGCGCTCGAAGGCCGCGAGCAGCAGCCATTGCGCCGCGCCGCTGCAGGCACCGCCGGCCAGCAGCAACAGCACTTCGCCGAGCGGTGGCCACTGTGCCGGCAGGAAGAACGGGGCGGGGATCAGCGTCACGACGAAGCAGACCAGCGCGGTGTAGGCGTATTGCACCGGGCTCGGCACCAGGCCCGCAAGCCGCCGCGTCAGCAACTGGAAGATGGCGTAGCAAACGGCGGACACTGCCATCAGCACGGTGCCGAGCACCGGCAAGTCGCCGCCCGGCCGCACGATGAGCAGCATGCCGCCGAAGCCGACGATGACTGCGATCCACTTGGCGCGGTGCACCTGCTCGCCGAGCAGCCAGGGCGACAGCGCGACCATCAGCAGAGGCGCGGTGAAATAGATGGAGGTCGCCTCGGCCAGCGGCATCCAGATCAGCGCCGTCATGAAGCAGGTCGCGACCGTTGCGAGCATGGCGCCGCGCAACAGCAGCAAGCCTTTGCGTGGCGCGCGCCACAGTCGCAGGTCGCCGTGGCGCAGCAGCATCACCAGCGCGATGCTCGACACGGCGACATAGCGCATGACGTTGACGAACGGCGCCGAATAGAACTGCAGCATGAACTTGCAGAACGCGTCGTAGGAGGCGAAGGCGACCAGCGCGCAGAGGAACAGGCCGATGCCCGCGGCCCTGCTGCCGCCCGTTACTGGGGCACGACCTCGAGAAAGCAGCACCGAAGCCGTCATCGCGCCGACTCGAAACCGCGGAGGAACATCTCGAGCGCCGGCCCGATGGCTTCGACCAGGTAGCCGCCTTCCTGCACGATCACTGTCGGCAGACGCAGCGCGCCGACTTTCTCGCCGATCAGGCGATAGCCTTCGAGGTCGAGCCTGAGCACGCTGATCGGATCGTCCTTGTAGCTGTCGAAGCCGAGCGCGAGTACCAGCGCTTCGGGCGCGAAGTCGCTCACCGCTTTCACGCCTTCGCTCACCGCCTGCATGAACACGTCGTTGCCAGTGCCGTGGGGCAGCGGCAGGTTCAGGTTGAAGCCTTCTCCCGCGCCGGCGCCGCGCTCGTGCGCATAGCCGGTATAGAACGGGTAGTAGCCGGCCGGGTCGGCGTGGGTCGACACGGTCAGCACGTCGTTGCGTGCATAGAAGATGTTCTGCGTACCGTCGCCGTGGTGCGCATCGACGTCGAACACTGCGACCCGGCCATGGCGCTCCCACAACCGGTGCGCTGCGGTCGCGCTGTTGTTGACATAGCAGAAGCCGCCGGCGCGATCGCGGTGCGCGTGATGTCCCGAGGGCCGACACAGCGCATAGGCCGCATCGCCGGTCGCGAGCACCAAATCGGCTGCAGCCACGGCGGTGTGCGCCGAACGCAGGATCGAGCGCCAGCTGTCAGGACCGATGGGGCACGACAGGTCGCTGATGTAGTAACCGGTGCGCGCCACGATCGACGGCGACGGGCACGGCGGCCGCGCCACGCCGGGTACGCCGCTGTAGAACGGCGACAGATTCGGCAGCACCTCGATGCCCGGCTCCACGCCCGGCATCTTCAACGCGCGCCACAGGCCGTAGGCGCTTTCCAGGTAGTCCAGATAGTCGACGCTGTGCACGCCTTCGAGCGGCGCTCGGCCGTAGTCGGCTGGCTCTTCGACGGTGACGCCGCGCGCCTGCAAAGCATCGCGCAAGGCATGCGCACGGCTCGGCAGATCGGTCGGCTTCATGATGCGGCCGAGCCGCATGAACTGCTGCGGATCGTGCAGCAGCTGGTCTTCGGTGAAGAAGGCCTTCATGCCTGCTCGGCCTCGAAGCGTGTCATCGCGCGATCGAAGCGCTCGAACATCTCGTCGACCTGCACCGGCGTCATGATGAGCGGCGGGCAGAACGCCACCGCGTCGGCCAGCGCGCGCACGATGAGTCCTTGCTCCAGCGCCAGCTGGGCCAGGCGGGCGCCCGCCTTCTTCGCGGGATCGAATGCCGTGCGCTTTGCCGGATCGGGCACCAGCTCGATAGCGCCGATGAACCCCACGCCTCGCACTTCGCCGACGAAAGGCCGTGCTGCAAAACGCTGCAAGCCTTGCTGGAACTGCGGCACCAGCGACTGCACGTGCGCGAGGATCTTTTCGTCTTCGTAGACCTTCAGCGTTTCGAGTGCGATGGCGCACGCGACCGGATGTCCCGAGTAAGTGAACCCGTGGCCGAAGGTGCCGATCTTTCCGCTGTTGGCCGCCACCGCGGCATGCACCCTGTCATTGACCAGCACTGCCGAGATCGGTACGTAGCCCGACGACAGCGCTTTGGCCGAAGTGAGTATGTCCGGCTTCATGCCGTAGGTGGTCGAGCCGAACATTTCACCGGTGCGGCAAAACCCGCAGATCACTTCGTCGGCGATCAGCAGCACGTCGTACTTCGCCAGTACCTTCTGGATTTTCTCGAAGTACGTCGCCGGCGGCACGATGACGCCGCCCGCGCCCATCACCGGTTCGGCAATGAAGGCACCGACCGTTTCAGGGCCTTCTTCGAGGATGCGTTTTTCGAGCGAATCGGCCAGCCGTGTCGCGAAGTCTTCTTCGCTTTCGCCGGCTTCGGCATAGCGCCAGTGGTGCGGGCAATCGACGTGCAGGATGCGATCGATCGGCAGGTCGAAGTCGCGATGGTTGGAGATCAAGCCGCTCAGGCTGGCGGCCGCAACCGTGACGCCGTGGTACGCGTTCTTGCGCGCGATGATCTTTTTCTTTGCCGGCTTTCCGATGGCATTGTGGTAGTACCAGACCAGCTTGACGGCAGTGTCATTGGCCTCCGAACCGGAGTTGGCGAAGAACACTTTCGACATCGGCACGGGGGCCATGGCCAGCAGCTTTTCGGCGAGCGCGATGGCGGCCGCATTGGAGCGGCCGTTGAACGTGTGGTAGTACGGCAAGGTGCGCAGCGCGTCGCTGCCGGCCTTGGCCAGGCGCTCGTTGCTGAAGCCGAGCGAGGCACACCAAAGCGCCGACATGGCTTCGAGATAACGGTGACCCTGGTCGTCCTCGACATACACGCCATCGCCGCGCGCGATCATGAAAGGCCCGACCTGCGGATGCGTCGCCAGATTGGTAAAGGGGTGCAGCACCGAGGCGATGTCGTGCGCTGCGTTTTCAGCATGCGTTGGGGGGTTCAATGTGAATGCGTTCATGGTGTGTGCTCAGTAGCCGCGGTCGATATCGACCTGATTGACGGGACGAATCCCTTGTTCAAGCGCCGCCAGATTGGCCAGCGTCTGTTGCGCGATGACCAGGCGGTCGGTGCGGGTCGCGATGTGCGGCGTGACGAGAATGCGCGGGTCTTTCCAGAACGGGTGCGACGCGGGCAACGGTTCCTGCGAGAACGCATCGAGCGTCGCCGCAGAGAGCTGTCCCCGCTCCAAGGCTCGCAACAGGTCGGCTTCGACCAGGTGATCACCGCGCCCGACATTGATCAAGTGTGCGCCGTGCGGCAACTTCGAGAACAGGTCTGCGTTGAGAAAGCCGTGCGTCTCCGGGGTCAGCGGCAACAGGCAGACCAGCGTGTCGCAGCCCGACAGGAACGCGTCCAGCTGACCGGCGCCGTGGTAGCCGGTCACGCCCTCGGGCAAGTCGGCCTTGGCACTGCGACTCCAGCCGCGCACGGCGTAGCCGATGGTCGCGAGCGCCCCGGCGCAGGCCATGCCGAGCGTGCCCATGCCCGCGATGCCGACGCGGTGCTTGCGCGGTGACACCACCGGCTGCTCCTGCCAAAGCCCATTTGCCGAACTGGCGACGTACGCGCGCATGCCGCGATGCTGCTGCACGACGGCCCAACTGACGTACGCATTCATGCCCGCGGCCATGCCCGAATCGACGATGCGGCACAGCGGCACGTCGCGCGGCAGTTGCGCGTCGGCCAGCATGTGGTCGACGCCAGCGGCCAGCGATTGCGCTAGCCGTAGCCTGGGAAGTTGCGCCAGCTGTCCGTGCGGCGGAAACCAGCAGACCGCGATGTCGATCTCGTCGAGCGCACCGAGGTCGGCGCCCTGCCGCACATCGATGCCGGGGCTGACTTCGCGAAACGCGGTAGCGAGGTATTCCATGTCGAGCACTTCGCTCAACAACGCGACGCAGGTCATCAGATCGCCTCCATTGCACTGGCCACCGCATCGATCAGCTTGCGCGTGTACGCGTGCTGCGGATCGCGCAACACCGTGTGCGTTTCGCCGTACTCGACCACCACGCCGCGCTGCATCACCGCCATGTGGCAGTGCTTTTCATCACGCACGACTTCGGCGAGGTGTCGGAGATTGCGGAGCACGTTGTCGTGATGCATGCCTACACGCAGAAATTGATCGCCGCCATTCCCGGCAATGAAGCGGGGCGTGGGTCGATCGCCTTGATGCTTTCGACCGACGCCAGGTTGGCCCGCAGCCGCGCATGGGTCTTGTGCAAAAACAAGTCCGCCGAGAACACCACGTCGTCGGCGGTGAAGGGCTTGCCGTCGTGCCACAGCGACGCCCATTTGAATAAGGTTGCGACGTTTCATGAAGACTCCTGAAGGCTCGGACAAGGGAAAGAGCGAAGGCGAGTGGATCAATCGCGGAACGACGATGGCGCGGCCGGCTCGATGCGCTGCAGCATCGCGCGCCATTCGCGGCCGTTGGGGTCGGGCTGGCCGGCCTCGCGCACGCTGTCGCCGCTTTCGTATTGCCGCGCGGTCTTCTCGCAGACCTCGGGCGACACCGGATGGGTCGGCAAGCCGGTCGACTGGATCGCAACCTGCACGCGGCAGGCCCGCTCCAGGTTCAGCATCAGGATGAACGCTTCGGGCACGTTGCGTCCCAGCGTGACCAACCCGTGGTTGCGCAGGATGAGCGCGCGCGCGGTCGGGCCCAGGTCGGCGACCAGCCGACTGCACTCGTCCGGATCGAGCGCGATGCCCTCGAAGTCGTGATAGACCACGCGCTCGTGAAACTGCAGCGCCCACTGGTTGCACGGCTGCAACCCACACGCCAGCGACGACACCGCCACGCCCGCCACCGTGTGCGTATGCAGCACGCATGCCGCGTCGTGCCGCGCCGAATGCACGGCGCTGTGGATGGTGAAGCCGGCCGGGTTCACGTCGAAAGGCGAGTCGTCGAGGATGCGGCCTTCGAGGTCGATCTTGACGAGCGACGAAGCCGTGATGTCCCTGAAAAGCATGCCGAACGGGTTGATCAGAAACTGGTCTTCGGTGCCCGGCACCCGCGCCGAGATGTGGGTGTAGATGCTGTCGTCCATGCCGTAGTACGCGACCAGGCGGTAAGCGGCGGCGAGGTCTTCGCGGACTTGGCGTTCTGCGGGGGAGACATCTTTCGATGACATGACTTTTGCTCCTTCGGGGTCGATGTTGCGTCGCTGCCAAGTCGCTGGTGCGAACTGTCGACAGTCAACGTTAAACACGTTTTAGCAAACTATGGGCCAGCGTGCCGGTCGCATATCGGACCAATACGGTGCGTGTTTTCGTCTAAAACCGTCTGCATGACCTCCTCTGCGGCGCTTTCACAGAACAAGACGACGTCTCCCTGGATCATGTTGATGGCGCTGACCACGGCCTTTGGCCTGAGCCAGTCGTTTCGGACGATCGCGGCGATCATGGCGCCGCCGCTGCAAAAGGAGTTCGGGCTGTCGGCGCAGGCGCTCGGCCTGTTCGCCGGCTCGTTTCATTTCGCCTTCGGAGCGCTGCAACTCTTCATGGGTATCGGCATCGACCTGTACGGCGTGCGGCGCACGGTGCTCACCGCCTTTCCGCTGGCGATGGTCGGCGCGCTCGTCGCGGCGATGTCGCACAGCTTTTTGCCGCTGGTGCTGGGCCAGGTACTCATCGGCATCGGCTGCGCGCCGGCGTTTCTGGTGTGCACGGTGTTCATCGCGCGCCAGTTTGCGGGCGAGCGCTTCGCGTCGGTATCGGGCACGGCGCTCGGCATCGGCTCGGCCGGCCTGCTGCTCACAGGCACGCCGCTGGCCTGGCTCATCGAGCAGCAGTCGTGGCGCGCCGGCTTTCTGGCATTGGGTGCGATGTCGGCATTGGCCTGGCTCGCGATCTTCTTTCTCGTGCATGAACCCAAGGCGTCCACATCGTCCGATGGCGCACCCCCCCTGCCGCGGCTGTCAGTGCTGGCCGCCTTGAGGAGCTACGGTGAATTGTTCAGGCTGCCGCACACGATCGGCATCGTGGCACTGGCGAGCGTCACCTATGCCTCCTTCCTTTCGTTGCGCGGGCTGTGGCTCGGGCCGCTGCTGATCGAGCGCCACGGGCTGTCGCTGGTGCAAAGCGGCAACGTCGCACTGGCCCTGTCGGTGGTCGGCATGTTCGGCGCGCCGCTGTTCGGCCGCATCGACCCTGGCCCGGCAAAGCGGCGGCGCTGGATCATCGGCTTCACCTTGCTGACCGCGGCGATCTTCGCGGCCATGGCCTTCAACCTCGGCGCCACGTTCGACGTGTGTGCATCGGTGCTGGTCGGCGTGGTGTCGGGCTACATCGTGCTGGAGTACCCGGACGTGAAGGCCGCCTACCCGGCCAGCATGACGGGCCGCGCGATGGCCGTCTTCACGATGGCGATGTTCCTCGGTGTGGCGGTGATGCAGTGGCTGACGGGCCTCGTCGCATCGGCGGCGACGGCGCACGGCACCGACCCATTTCTGGCGGTGCTGCTGACCATCGCGATGATGCTGTTGCTGGGCGCCGCCGCCTTCAAATGGTTGCCGCAGCCCGGATCAGTCGACAGCGCAGCCTTGACTCGCTGACCTCAGCGCTTTCGACCGAGCGGCTTGCTCAGAAAACGCGAGCCCTTTTCGCCGAAACGCCACGGCGTGTCGATCGCCTTCGAGATGCCGATGCGCAGACCGGCATCGACCACTGCGTCGGGCTCGCCATCGGGCGGCGCGATCAGCAAGAACGGTGGTGCGTCGAGCGGCTTGCCGTTAAAACCGTCGTCGATGCCCAATGCCTGCGCCAAGCGGCCCGGCCCGGCGCACAGCAGCCGCGCCTCGTCGAGCCCGCGGCGCTCACGCATTCGGTCGAGCCCCATGGTCGGTTCGATCGCGCGAATCAGCACCGCGGCGCCATGCCCTTTTTCGCGGCACACGAAGTTGAGGCACCAGTGAATGCCGTACGAGCGATACACGTAGGCTCGACCCGGCGAACCGAACATCGAGGCATTGCGCGAGGTCGGTCCGCTGAAGCTGTGCGAGGCCGGGTCGTCCCGGTCGTAGGCCTCGGTTTCGACGATTCGCCCGCCCACGCCGTCGACAAGCAAAGTGACGCCGATGAGGTGCTGCGCGACCTCTTCGGGGGGTGCGTCGAAATCGATGACGGATGATGATCGGGATGGCATGGTGAGCACTCGACTCAGGCTACACCAGCCCTTCGACCGTCGCCTGCAGCTGCTGCGAAAAACCTTTGAGCTTCGGCGTGTCCAGTGCATAGGCCAGCGTCGTGGCGCCGACGAGCATCATCACCAGCGTCTTGCCGGGCTCGCCGGCAGCCACTGCCAGCGCGGTGGCGTCTACCGGTCGCAAGCTCAGCGTGCCGTCGCTCTCGAAGTGCTGCGGCAATCGCTGGATGTGGCCGGCGGCCCAAGAGACCTTCGACAGCAGGTGAATCATCTTTCCGATGTCGGCGACCAAAGCCTCGATCGGCACCGGGCCTTCGAGCGTGTCGATGGTGAGGTTGAACTTCAGCCCGTTATCGTGAAGCGATGCATTGCTGAAGCCGGCGAACGTGCGGTGATCCATGACCATGGCCCTGGCGTTCAGTGCGCTCGGCGCGACAACACCAAGTTGTCGGTGGGCTCCAGCGACCAGTTGGCCATCACCATGTCGGCCTCACGCGCTCGCACTTCGTCGATTCGGCGCGCAGTGAGCTGCGCCGACATCTCGAGCTTTTTCAGGTCGCGCTGCGTCAACTCTTCGTTCACCGCAAAGCTGAAGCAGCACAGCGTGCCGTAAATGCGTCCGTCGCTCAGCACCACCGGCACGCTCATAAAACTTCCGAGCTGAAACGGCACCTTCGGCAAGTCTTTTGCGCCGGCGTAGTTGGGAAAGTCCTTGATCATGTTGGGCATACGGCCGTCGACCACGCGCTGGCAGAAGGTCGACTCCAGCGGATGCGACTGACCTTCTTCGAACATGCGCTTGTCGGCATCGGCCTCGATGCGGCGAAACACACGCCGGCCATCGACGAACTCCGAGACGAACACGACGTCCATGTCGAGCTTCTCGCGCAGCAACTTGAGCACCTCCGACACGGCGCTGCTCACCAGCGGATCGCCACCTTCGGAGGTAGCAACGAGCAATTCGGAAACTCGCACCTCGAAGGCATCGGGCGCGTAGTCGGATGGATGGAGTGCGTACATAGGCTTGCGCTCGATGGTGCCAAACCTGAACGCATGCAATCCCTCGATGTGAGGCTGAATCGCATGTCGATTTCACAGATTCGCCCGATTCGACCATCACGCTGTAAGCCTTTTTTATTCACCGCTTGCACAAATGCCGACATGCCTTGTCAAGTAAGTCACAGCAGCCCCGAACGCGGGGCCAGAGGCATGTTCAAGCGCCGCGGCGCTGGGCATGATGCTTTGCGAACAAATGTCATTTTTTCCCGGCGCCACCAGCAGACCTTTTCTCATGTCCACCCTGATTCCTGCCCTGAACACCTGCGTGTCGCGCATGACGACAGGCGAGCGGCGTCTTGCTGAAAGGCTCGAGCAAAAGCTCGGCAGCAACTACCTCGTCTGGTACGACGTGCCGGTCGGCCCGAAGCGGCTGCACCCCGACTTCATCGTGCTGCATCCGCGCCGCGGCCTGCTGGTGCTGGAGGTCAAAGACTGGAAGCTCGACGACATCCGCCAGGCCGGCAAGCTGAGCTTCGAGGTGGCGCCCGAAGGCGTGCCGCGCAGCGTCATCAATCCGCTGGAGCAGGCGCGCCAGTACGCGCACCAGATGGTGGCGGCCCTCACGCAAGACCCGCAGCTGGTTCAGGACGAAGGCAAATGGCGGGGCATGCTGAGCTTTCCGTGGAGCTATGGCCTGGTGCTGACGCACATCACGCGGCGCCAGTTCGTCACGGCCGAGCTCGACTGCGTGATCGATTCGCAGCGCGTCATCTGCAGCGACGAAATGACCGAGACCGTCGACCCGCAAACACTCAAGAGCCGGTTGTGGAACATGTTCCCGGCGCTGATGCACGGCATGCTGTCGATCCCCAACATCGATCGCGTGCGCTGGATTCTTTTCCCTGAAGTGCGTGTGGACGCCGATGCCGACATGCAGGTCAGCCTGGACATCCCGCTCGACCTGCCCGACACGATGACCGTGCTCGACATTCAGCAGGAGCGGCTGTCCCGTTGCCTCGGCGACGGCCACCGTGTGATCCACGGCGTGGCGGGCTCCGGCAAAACGCTGATCCTCGCGCGCCGCGCCGTGCAACTGGCCAAGCGCGTCACCACCAAGCCGGTACTCGTGCTTTGCTACAACGAGCCATTGGCGGTGCAGCTCGCGTCGGTCATCGCGAGCAAGGGGCTCGCCGGCAAGGTGCATGTGCGCCACTTTCACAAGTGGTGCCGGGAGCAACTCGTCAGCTACGGGCAAGCGCTGCCGGTGTCGACGGAAACTGAAAAGCTGAGCACCGCCAAGCTGATGGAAGCCTTCGTGCAGCGGCTCGTTCGCGCGGTCGACAAGAAGCAGGTGCCGTCGGGGCAGTACATGGCAGTGCTCATCGACGAAGGCCATGACTTCAAGCACGAGTGGTTGAAGCTGGTGGTGCAAATGGTCGACCCCGACACCAACAGTTTGCTTCTGCTGTACGACGACGCGCAGAGCATCTACGAAAGGCACCGCACTCGCAAGTTCAGCTTCAGGAGCGTTGGCATCCATGCGCAAGGGCGCACATCGATGCTCAAAGTCAACTACCGCAACACGAAGCAGATTCTCGACGCCGCGAGCCGCATCGCCGGCACGTTGTTGATGGAAGACAAATCAGACAACGGCAGCGGTGACGAAGACGACGGCATCCCGTTGCTGCATCCGGTGAGCAGTGGCCGCGTCGGCGAAGAGCCGACCGTCGTCCGCATGCCCAACCTGCAGGCCGAGGCCTTGAAGATTGCCGAGCTGTTGAGTGCCGCCCACTTCGAAGGCCACGCCTGGGGCGACATGGCCGTGATCTGCCGCCATCACACGGTGATGGACGAATGCGCCAAGGTGCTGGAAGAGCGGATGCTGCCGCACCAGGTGCGCAAAGGACTCGGCACCTTCGACCCGGAGGCAGACACGATCAAGGTGATGTCGATGCACGCGAGCAAGGGGCTGGAATTTGGCGTCGTGGCGTTGATGGGCGTGGGAGAAATCGTCGGCAATGCGGTCGTCGACCCGGATGAGGCGCGACTTTTCTACGTGGCGGCAACGCGGGCGAGGAGCAAGCTTCTGATGACTGCGAGCAGTTCGAAGGTCTTGCAACCGGCGGCAGCCTGACGCAGACGCCATCTCCAGGAATGGAGAAAATGGTGTCATGAAAATCACCAAAGACACCGTCGTCACCCTCCTCTACAAAGTCTTCGACGCCAAGGGCAAGCTCATCGAAGAAAGCAAAGACCCGATGGTCTATCTGCATGGCGGCTACGACAACACGCTGCCCAAGATCGAAGCAGCGCTCGATGGCAAGGAGCCCGGCTACCAGGTCGTGCTGCAGCTGCAACCCGAAGACGCCTTCGGTATGCGCGATGAGACGCTGACACAAGCCATCCCCAAGAGCGAATTTCCGCCGGGCGTGAAAGTCGGCGGCAAGCTGTCGGGCCGCACCGAAGATGGCACCGAGCACGTCTTCACAGTCATGAAGGTTAAGGGCGACAAGGTGCTGCTCGACGGCAACCATCCATTGGCGGGCATGGAAGTCCGGTTCAACCTGAAGGTGATGGAAGTGCGCGCGGCGTTGCCGGTGGAAATCGAGCACAGGCATGTGCACGGGGCGCACGGACACCATCACTGATGGCCAGGTCGCGCCGCCTTTTCAGCGCGGCGTTCGCGCTGCCAACACCAGCGCGATGCCGCCAAGAATTGCAATCGACGCCATCATCAAACGCGGGGTGATCGCCTCTGCCAGCCATGCCACGCCGCCGAATGCCGCGATCAACGGCACCGACAGTTGCACGGTCGCCGCACGCATGGCGGTGAGATGGCGCAGCGCGGCATACCAGACCACATAGCCGACGCCGGAGGTGAGCGCGCCCGAGGCCATGGCAAGCGCCAGACCGGCCGCGTCGGCGTGCGCGCCCGTGATGAAGAGAAGGTTGAGCACCAGCGCAAGCGGCGCGGCGCGCACGAAGTTTCTGGCCGTCGCCGCCAATGGGTCGGCCGCCGCCGTGCGCCCACGCAGCGAGTAGACGCCCCACGCCACGCCGGCAATGGCCATCAGTGCGGCGCCCAGCGGCGGCGGTGCGGCGACGCCGGGCAACACCAACACCACGAGCCCGGCACCCGCCAGCAACAGCCCGACCCAGGCAACGAGCCCGAAGCGCTCGCCCGAGCGCAAGCCCGCGCCGAGCATCGTGAGCTGCACCGCGCCGAACAGGATCAGCGCGCCGGTGCCGGCCGGCAGGCTCACATAGGCGAAGGAAAAGAACGCGACATAGACGAACAGCATCGTCACGGCGAGCCAGTCGGCACGCGTCGACACCCTTTGCAACGTCGTCGACGGCACCGAGCGAAGTCGCACGATGGCGACCAGCACGATGGCGCCCGACACCAGCCGAATGCTGGCAAAGCTCGCCGGGTCGACGCTGCCCTTTTGCAGCGCGAGCCGGCACAGCAGCGAGTTGGCCGCGAAAGCGATCATCGCGATCGCGGTGAGTGCGATGGTCTTTAGCGCGGGCATCGGCGATCGACTCAGTGCGGATGCGCGTGATGCGCATCGGGCACATGCGGATGCACATGGCGCATCGGCGCATGCCGGTGCGGATGGCTGTGTGCACCGTGCAGCATCGACGCATCGTCGTGCGCATGATCGTGATGCCCGTCGTCATGGCTGTGCGCGTGCTCGTGATCGAGCAACGCATGGTCGTGCGGATGCGCATGCGATTCGGTCAGGTGCAGCGCGACACCTGCGAGCATCAGCCCGCCGCCTGCAGCCATGCCCCAACTCAGCGACCGATCACCCAGTGCCATCGCCAGCAACGCGCCGATAAAGGGCGCGAAGGCGAACACCGAGCCGGTGCGTGCTGCGCCGAAAGCCCGCTGCGCCAGAAGATACAACCGGAGACTCAGGCCATACCCGCCAGCACCGATCACCATCAGCGCTGCCGCGGACTTCCAGCCCGGCAATGACTCGCCAGCCACCACCGCGATCAGCGCGGTGGCCCCGACACCGAGCAGCGATTTGCCCAGTACCACCTGGCCTGGATCGCGCTCGGCCAGTGCGCGCGACAAGGTGTTGTCGATGCCCCAGGCCGCCGTCGCAGCCAGCACGGCGAGCAGCCCCAGCAACTGCGTGCCGCCATTCAAGCCGCGGTCGAGCACCAGCACGATGCCACCGAGCAGCAGCAAGCCCATGGCACTCGCAACGCGGCGGTCCATCGTCTCCCGGTACAGAGCGCGTGCCAGCACCGCGGTGAACAGCGCTTCGAGCGCGAGCATCAGCGATGCGCTGGTGCCACTCGTGTGCTGCAGCCCCCAAGCCAGCGCGACGGGGCCGATGACCGCACCAAAGATCGCCATCCAGACCAGCCGCTTGAAGTCGGCGCGGCGCAGAGCGGCTTCTTGTGCAGGCGGCCGGCGCAACCAGGCACCCATCAGCGCCGCGCCGCCATACAACAGCGCCGCGGTCGTGAAAGCACCAGCGTGCTCGCCGGCACGCTGGACCAGCGGCGTGCTGATGCCGAACAGCACGGCGGCAAGCAACGCCAGCAAGCCGCCTTCGAGCGCCGGTCGCGCCCATTCCGGGTGCGCATGGTCTGGGCGATGGTCGTGCGGATCGTGGCTCACGGGACACCTACTTCGGTTGAAAACTGATGATCGCCATGCCGGTCAGCGCGACCGCGCTGCCAACCCAGTCCCAAGGCGTCGGCCGGACGCCATCGACCGCCCACAGCCACATGACCGCGACGCCGATGTATACGCCGCCGTACGCCGCATACACGCGGCCAGCTGCGGCGCCATGCAGCGTGAGAAGCCAGACAAAAAGCGTCAACGACAGCGCGGCGGGCGCCAGCAGCCACACCGATCTATCGTGCTTCAACCAGAGCCACGGCAGGTAGCAACCGACGATTTCCGCCAAGGCCGTCGCGACGAAGAGCAGAAGAGTGCGCATCAGCGCATTAAACCCGGGGCCGAGGCTTCAGCGTCTCGCCGCCGACACCGATACCGACACCGTGGAAGTCAGAGGTGCCGATTGGCAGGCCGCAGCACCTGCCCCTTCAGCGTGACGTCTTTGCCAACGGGCGGCGGGGTACGCGTCTCGACCGTGCGCCTCGAGCCATCGTCCATCCGCACCGTCACTTCGTAGCGCGTGAGGGTGTGCGTGCGGCGCTCTATGTGATTGCCCAGAAAGCCGCCGCCGACCGCGCCCAGCACGGTGGCGGCAGTGCGCCCGTTGCCATGGCCGATCTGGTTGCCGACCACACCGCCGACGACGCCACCTGCCACCGCGCCAACGCCACTGGTCGGCTGCTCACGCTCAACCGTACGGACCGATTCGACGTGGCCGCAAACAGTGCAGAGTGAAGCGGGCGGCGCTGCTGCCGGTGCCATGGCTTGCGATGCCGGCGCCGACGGTGCGGATTGCGGTGCAGCGGGCGAGTTCGACTGCAAAGGCCCGGACTGGGCAGGTGCTGTCACCGCCGACAGAGGCGTGGTCGGCAACGGAGGCGGAACGCCGTCGTTCGGCGCCGGCAGCGGGCTCGCAAGATTCGATACGGCCGAGGCTGCGGGCGTCGCACCGCTCGCAACGCTGCCCGGGCTCTGTTGCTTCAGCAAGACGCCGCCCATGGCGATCACGGCGACCGCCAGCACCGCGATGGCCGCCCACAGTGCGCGCGGGCCACGGCGCGTCAACGGTGTCAACGGCAATGTCGACGAACCCGGCATCGTCGGGTCGAACGGCGTGGCATTTGTCTCGGAGTTCATGCCTCCAATCTAGTGCCCGAAAAAGCCGCGTCAATAGGCGGCGGCGCCGATCTCCCCGCGCATCGATCGAATCGCATCAGGCCCGAAGCCGAGTTCCGCCAGCAGCGCCGGATTGTCCTGGCCGAGCGACGGCGCACCCGTGGTAATTGGCGCGCCGTCGAATCGGTACGAAAAGCCCAGCCCCGGCGTGCGCACCTTGGCGCCTCCTTGCTGCCGGTAGCTCGTAGTGCGGAGGGCGATGCCGTTGCCGGCCTCCACTTCGTCCAGGAACTCGCCGAGCTTGCGCACCCGCGCCGCCGGCACTCCGACCGCGTTGAGCTGTACTTCCATGTCGGCGGCCGAGCGGGTGGCAAAGGCATCTTGAAAGCACTGCTGAACGTAAGGCAAGTCACGCGCGATCACGAAGCCGCCGCCCGGCGCGTTGAACGATGCGAGGTCCAACGCGCGGTCGTCGCTGCACAACGCTTCGAGCCCGATCACCGCGACGAGCTTGCGAAACTGCGCAGGCGTGTTGGCGGCAGTGGCCAGCCAGCCGTCGGCGCAACGATAGGTGTCTGCCGTCGGACTGCCGGTATAGCCGCGGTTGCCGACGCGCTTCGGCTCGGTGCGGTGCGTCAGGAAACTGCTGGCGTTAGGGTACATCAGCATCAGCGATGCCTGCACCATCGACGCATCGATGTACTGACCGCGCTGACCTTCGGGCTCTCGCGAACGGCGGTGCACTGCCGCCACGATCGACAAGGCGCCCAGCATGCCGACCGCCACATCGACGACGGGGAAGCCCACCTTGACGGGGGGCGCATCGTCGCCGTCGCCGGACATCATCATCATGCCGGTGAGCGCTTGCACCACGTGGTCGTAGGCGCCGCGGCGCGACCATTCGCCCTCTTGTCCGTAGCCGGAGATCGAGCAGTAGACGACGTCAGGGTTGATCTCCCGAATCGCGTCGTAGCCCAGGCCGTATTTCGCGACCACGCCGGGCCGAAAGTTCTCGATGAAGACATCGACCGTGCGCGCCAGTGCACGCACCGTGTCTGCGCCTTCCGGCGTGCGGATGTCGACGGCGAGCGAAAGCTTGCCTGCGTTGAGCGCAGCAAAGCCGGCCGGCGTGTCGCCTTCGTCGGTCAGCGCTGCGCCTTTGCTGGAGCGCATGACATCGCCGCCCAGCGGCGCTTCGATCTTGATGACTTCGGCGCCGAGCTGCGCCAGATAGAGCGAGGCGAGTGGTCCCGCAATGACGTGCGACATGTCGAGCACGCGCACGCCTTCGAGTGGTTTTGCCATGATGTTCTTGTTGCGAATGGAGTCAGGTGCCGATCGCACCGGCAAGCTTCACGATGTCGGTCCACTTGCGCGTTTCACTGCGCACGAAGTCTGCAAAGGCCTGCGGGCTTTCGCTCGGCGTGGCTTCGTTGCCTACCGCTTCGTAGGTGGTCTTGAGGGCTGGTGCGCTCGCCACTCTCCGTATCGCCGCATTGAGCGTGAGCTGAACATCGAGGGGCGTCCTGGCCGGTGCCCAGATGCCGAACCACGACTCCTGGATGGCGAGGTCGTTGTGCAGCAGCTCGTAAAGCGTCGGCACGTCGGGCAGCTCTTTCAGACGATGGCGGCTGGTGACGGCCAGCGCACGCAGTTTGCCGCCCTTGACCTGCGGGATGCCCGTGCCGGCCACCGGAAACGCGAACTGCGTGTCGCCCCGAATGAGCGACGCGGCAATCTCGACCGAGCCCTTCAGCGGGATGTGCGTGGCCTTGATGCCGGCCAACGACACCAGCGTGGCGCCGGCCAGATGGGCCGACGTGCCGATGCCACCGGAGCCGTAGTTCATCGAGCCCGGTCGCGATTTGGCGTCCGCGATCAGATCGTCCAGCTTCTTGTAAGGCGAGTCGGCGCTGACCACCAGCACAGTCGGCGACGAAGCGAGGTTGCTCACCGGCGCGAAGTCGGTCACCGGATCGAAGTGCAGGTCGGGCTGCATCGCCTTCTGGATGATGTGCGTGTTCGAACCCAGCAACAGCGTGTAGCCGTCGGCCGGCTGCTGCGCCACGTACTGCGCGGCCAGCACGCCTCCCGCACCCACCTTGTTCTCGACAATGATCGATTGGCCGAGTGCCACACCGAGCGACGGCCCGGCCTGGCGCAGCTGCACGTCCGGGCCACCGCCGGCGGCATAGGGCGAGATGACGCGCACCGGTTTGTTGGGGTACGCATCAGCGGCACGTGCGCCGAATGACGCGAACGCCAGCGCAGAGGCCGAGAGAACGAATGACCGTCGTTGCATGCTGTGACTCCTTGATGTTTCGATCAGCTTAGAGTTTCAAGGCGATATCGAACAGTTCTGTGTTTTCATGGAGTGACAACTTTCTGGAATGCCCATGAACGCAGACAACTCGGCAGAAACACGCCGTCTGGTGGCGCGGCTGCGCTTCAGGCATTTGCAGTTGCTGGTCGACCTGCAGCGCGGTGGCAGCCTGCGTGCCGCAGCCACCGTGCACAACCTGACACAGCCCGCACTGAGCAAAGCGCTGCAGGAGATCGAAGGCGCTTTCGGCTTCACTCTGTTCGTGCGCAGCGCGCGCGGACTCGCGGCCACGCCACGTGGCGAAGTGGCCATACGTGGCGCGGCGTTGCTGCTGCAAGAACTCGCACACGTCGGCGCCGAAGCCTCGGCAGAACCGACGCTCACGCTGCTGCGCGTCGGCGCGCCACCGTTCGTGGCACAGGGCTATCTGCCCGACACGTTGAAGCGGCTCTTTGCAAGCAACGACGTACGGGTGCAGCTGATCGAAGAGCGCGTGCCGCTGCTCGTGCAGTCATTGCTCGAAGGTCGACTCGATGCGCTGATCACCAGCTACCCGACCGAGATGCCCGAAGCTGCCGGCCGGCAATTGCATTACGAGCGCTTGTTCGACGCCGACTTCGTGGTGATCGCTCCGATCGACCATCCGCTCGCAAGGGCGCGCAAGGTCGACTGGCAGCGGCTGGCAACGGAGCGCTGGATCATGCCGGCATCGTCTTCGATGGTGCGCCGCATGATGGAAGAAGTCTTTCGCCGCGAGGGGGTGGTCGCGCCCCTTCCGGTGATCGAGTCGACCAGCCCGGTGACCAACGTCCAACTGGTGGCCGCCGGCTTGGGTCTCAGCGCGGTGCCGGGCGCGGTACTGCGAGCAGCACAAGGCGCAGGGGCGGTGAAGCAGGTGCGGGTGCAGCCGCCGGTGCCCTCGAATCCGGTCGCGCTGATCTATCGCGCCATGCCGCGCAATCCGCGGGTGTCGCTGCTGCGGCAGGTGCTGGCGTTGCCCACGGCTTGGCCCGGTTGAAACACAACCTGCACAACAGCAAAGCGTGCGTTCGGCCGGATCAGGTATCGAAGCAGACGGCGTGACCATGAAACCCTTCGGGCGTCCGAACTGCGGTCACAAATCAGGCGATTTTGAACTTTCAGTTAACAAAGGTGGTACGTCGGCCGTCAGCGTCAGCAGGATGTCGGCGTACCAGGCGCAGTTGAGCCCCAGCGATTCGTCGAGCACCAGGTCTCGCGTGCCCATGTCCATGCGCGCCGAGTGCACGCCCAGCAGTTTCCAGGGCAGCTCGGGATCGGTGCCCGGCGCCCGCATCACGATTGGCGCGCCACTGGTGCCGCGATGCGTTCGCGCATCGGTCAAGAAGAAGCCCTGCCCCTGGAACCGGATGCCGAAAGACGACGCGATCACCGCATGCCGCACCACCGGCAGGTGGTAGATCACGTCATGAAAGCCCAGCGGATAGCCGACCACCAGCAGCGCGCTGCCGACCTCGACCTCATCGAGCGTGCTCTGAAGATGGTCGGTGGTAAAGCACCGGATGGCGACGGAAGGTGGCAGCAGCGCGCGGTCGATCTCGATGGCAGCCACGTCGATCTCGCCGCCGGGGTCGCTGCCCTGGCGCCACACGCTCTTGCCGTCTTTGTAGAGCCAGAGCGTGAGCTGCGTCGACAGGGTGAGGTTGACTGCATCGGTGTGCAGCTCGATGTCGATGCGATTTGGAAAGTGCTTGGTCGGCGTGTCGATGACGACATGCCGGCTGGTCACGAAGAAGAGTTTGTCGCCACGCTCGAAGAAGAAACCGCTGGCCCCGGTCATCAACTTGTCTCCGTCGTAGGTGGAGACACGGGCGGTGGTAAGCAGGATGGGTTCGGCCATGCTGCTTTGTACAGGAAGGAACGGTGCGCGTCGTTACGCTCGGGCGCCTCGCCTGCGCGTTTGCTCGCGCTGAGCCATTCGTTCACGCTCTCGCTGGAACTCGCGATCGCTTTTGAGCTGCCGCTTCTGCCAGCGCCCGACTGCTGCGCTGACCGCCGTGGCCACCGCCAACAACACAACCTTGCGCGCCAGTGTGGCGACCGCCAGGTTGATGCGCTGGTCGACCTCGCGGTTCGCTTTCGCGGCGCGGGCCAGGTTTCCCCCGGCCTCGCGCGCCGCAGCCGAAGCCAGGGCCGGCGCCGCAAGAAGATCCGTCCCGGCATCCGCCGTGGCAGATGCCACTTTGGTGGCTGTCACCGCCTTGGCACCCGCCACCGACCCATGCTCGTCTGCGTACACCTTCGTGAACTCGGCCCCCAGCAAAAAGATCTGTGCCGCGTAATAGACCCAAGCCAGCAGCACCACCAACGAACCGGCCGCCGCAAACGATTCGTTGACCCCGCTCTTGCCCAGATAGATGCCGATGGCGATCTTGCCGATCTCGAAGAGCACCGCGGTAACGATGGCGCCAATCCACACGTCGTGCCAGCGGATCGGCACGGTCGGCATGAACTTGAAGATCATCGCGAACAGGACCGTCGTGATGCCGATCGACACCAGCACATTCACGCCCTGCAGCAGCAGCTCCCAGCCCGGCAGCAGGCCGGAAGTCCAGCTGCCGAAAGCCGCGACGCCGGCGCTCACGACCAACGACACCATGAGCAAAAACGCCAGCCCCAAGATGAGCCCGAACGACAGCACCCGTGCGCGCAGGACGCCCCAGACGCCGGTCGGTTTTTCTTTCTCGGGCACATGCCAGATGCGGTCGAGTGCACTCTGCAGCTCAGCAAAGACTGTGGTTGCGCCGACGATCAGCACCACGATGCTGATACCGCCAGCAATGAGACCGCGCGAAGGCGAACTCGCGCTCTTGATGAGCCCCTGGACAGCAGTCGCGCCGTCTTGCCCGATAAGCCCCGACAACTGCGCCGCGATTTGCCCCTGCACCGCCTCCTGCCCGAACAACGCGCCTGCAATGGCGATGACGATGACCAGCAACGGCGCCAGCGAGAACATCGTGTAGTACGAAATGGCCGCGCCCATGCTTGGTGCAAAGTCGTCCACCCAGGCCGTGACAGCCTTGCGGCAAAGGTCGAACAGGTGCTTCGGTTTGATCATGTTTTTCCCCTCCAGGAACCGCACGACTATGCGCACCTGCGTTGGAAGATTCATGCGCCAAAGCTGCGAAGCGAAGTAGGCGAAATTCGATACGCGCAGCCACAGTGGCGCGCATCGTTCCATCGGTGAGCCGCTGCGTCCTACCCCGGCGCCCTTTCATCGCAGGCGGATGGCCTCATATTTGAGTGACCAAATGAAGGAATCCGCCATGTCTGCGATGCCCGCCGCTCTCGCCCATCCCATCGTCTCGGTCCAGCCGCTCGGCTTCCCGTGGCAGACGATCGACCCGTTTTTGTTCTGCGTCTATCACGACGATGCGTACCCGCAGGCCAACGCCGCCATGGGCCCCGACGCGCCGCTCGAAGGCCGCGAGCTGGGCCACGACTTCAGCCGCAAGGACGGCTGGAGCATGTACCACGGCAACCCGGTGCCGGGTTTTCCGGGGCACCCGCACCGCGGCTTCGAGACGGTGACCATCGTGCGCAAGGGCCTGATCGACCACTCCGATTCGCTGGGCGCCACCGCGCGCTTCGGCGGCGGCGACGTGCAGTGGCTCACGGCCGGCAAGGGCATCGTGCATTCGGAAATGTTCCCGCTGCTCGACTCCACTGCGGCCAATCCGTTGGAGCTGTTCCAGATCTGGCTCAACCTGCCGGCGCGCAACAAGATGGTGGCGCCGCACTTCACCATGTTCTGGTCGGAAGACATTCCGCGCTTTACCGTGACCGATGCCGATGGCCGCAGCACAGAGGTGGCGAGCATCGCGGGCCGCATCGGCCCGGTCGAAGGCGCGCCTGGTGAAGGCGGGCCGCTGGCGCCGCCGCCGGATTCATGGGCCTCGCAACCCGACGCCGATCTGGCGATCTGGACGTTGAAGATGCAGCCCGGCGCCCGCTGGACGCTGCCAGCCGCGCGCGGCGAGGGAACGCGCCGCATGCTGTATTTCTTCAAGGGTGCGTCGGTGTCGGTGGCGGGCCAGGCCGTGGACATCCACGCGGCGATCGAGCTGCGCGGCGATGCGCCGGTCGAGCTGGTCAACACCGGTGATGACGTGGCCGAATTCCTCGTGATGCAGGGCCGCCCGATCGGCGAGGCGGTCGTTCAGTACGGCCCGTTCGTCATGAACACGCAGGCCGAGATTGCGCAGACGATGCAGGATTACCGCCGCACCCAGTTCGGCGGCTGGCCGTGGAAGGACGACGCGCCGGTGCACGGCCGCGACCCGGCGCGCTTTGCTAAGCACCCGGGTGGGCGCCAGGAACGGCCGGCGCCTCGTGTCCAATAGCGGCATGGACGCCACGCAAGACATCGACCGCCGCCTCGAGGCTTTGGAAATCAAAGTCAGCTACACCGAAGACCTGCTCGAGCAGCTGAACATGACGATCTACCGGCAGCAGCAGCGGATCGACGGCCTGCTGCATCAGCTGGCCGAATTGCGGCAGCAAACCCCCGACGACGCCGCAGGCCCTCGCACCGCGCGGGACGAATTGCCGCCCCACTATTGACAAGCACATGTGCGCGTGACGTTGATCACCACGACAGCGCCGCGCGCTGACCGCTCTTATTGAAAGACGGTAGCGACCAGCCACACGTTGGCGACGCTGATGACGCCGAACAGGCCCCACGCGGTGACCTTCATCACAGGCCCGTTGGCAAAACCGCCCATCAAACGGCGGTCGCTGGTGAACCGGATCAACGGCCAGATCGCAAACGGCAGCTGAAAGCTCAGCACGACCTGGCTCAACACCAGCATCTTGCCGACGCCGCTTTCGCCGAACCACCAGACGCCGATGAAGGCCGGCACCAGCGCCAGCCCGCGCGTGATGAGGCGGCGCTGCCAGCACGGGATCTTCAGGTCGAGAAAACCTTCCATGATGATCTGGCCGGCGATGGTGCCGGTGAAGGTCGAGCTCTGGCCGGACGCCAGCAGCGCAATGCCGAACAAGGTGGCAGCGAAGGCGCTGCCGACGATCGGTTCGATCAGCCGGTAGGCATCGCCGATGTCGCTGACCTCGCGGTGCCCGCTGCTGTTGAAGGCGCTGGCCGCCAGCACCATGATGGCCGCGTTGACCAGCAGCGCGAGCGACAACGACACGATGGCGTCGAGGGTGCAAAAGCGCACCGCTTCACGCTGGCCGGCCTCGGTGCGCGCCGACAACCGCGTCTGCACGATCGACGTGTGCAGGTAGAGGTTGTGCGGCATCACCGTGGCGCCGACGATGCCGATCGCCAGGTACAACGCGCCAGGTTGCTGCAGCCGCTCGAAGCTCGGCACGAAGCCCATCGCCACGCCGAACCAATTGGGCTGCGACATCGCCAGCTCGACCGCAAAGCAGCCGGCGATGGTCAAGACCAGCCCGAGCACGATCGCCTCGACGCGGCGGAATCCGGCGCCCTGCAAGCCCAGCACGAGCAACGTATCGAACGCAGTGATGGCGATGCCGACCGGGATCGACACGCCGAACAACAGATGCAGTGCCAGCGCACTGCCGAGCACTTCGGCCAGGTCGCAAGCGACGATGGCGAGCTCGGCGCCGAGCCACAAGAAGCGATTGACGGCTGGTGAGTAGCGCTCGCGACAGGCACGCGCCAGGTCTGTCTGCGCGACCACGCCCAGCCGCACGCACAGCGTCTGCAGCAACATGGCTGTAAGGCTTGCGAGCAGCACGACGAATAGCAGCCCGTAGCCGAACTTGGAGCCGGCCTCGATGTCGGTCGCCCAGTTGCCCGGGTCCATGTAGCCGACCGACACCAGCAGGCCCGGACCGGCGTAGCGCAGCAGTTTCTTGAAGAACGGCAGACCCGGGTCGACGGCGACGCTGCCTTTGACTTCAGAGGGGCAAAACGGCGCGGTGGCGGTACGGGGAAGCGAAAACATGGCGGGATGATAGGGGCCGCACAAAGGCCGCGTTTCTGCCCGCGTTTCCGGTCGGTCAGCGTGCAGTGACCACGCGACAGGCGTCCCTGGTTCGGGGCGACGCCGTCTCCAGGCATCGTGCCTCGGCTACCCGGGCAGCAGCTTCGGCCACATTGCGTTCTTGCGCCGAATCGACCTGTGACTGGGCCAGCCAGCGCACCAGAAAGACCTGGACGACGAGCACGCCGAGCAACGCGCCCACCAGCGTGGAGCGCCATTTCCCGGCGCGGTGCGAATTTTTCTTGGTCATTTTTTGGCCCTCCCTTGCACGACTCGACTCATAGAACAGCCGCACCTGCAGCCATCCTCCCGCAATGCGCGTGACAGAACGCTTTGTGGGGAGGTCGATTGTCAGTGCCGACAAATCGGGCCGAGCGGCATTGCTTCACGAATTTTTGGATTCCCGTTTAGATTCAGCCCTGACACAACACCTTCGACAACAACCATCCAACGGAGACCTTTCCTCATGATCAACGTCATCGCCATCATCGTCACCAAGCCCGGCCTGCGCGCCCAGGTGCTCGAACTTGCCGCCGCCAACCGACCTGCCGTGCTGGCCGAGGCCGGATGCATCGAGTACGCCGCGGCCATCGACCCGGCCGGCTTGCCGACTTCGAAGGCCACCTTCGGACCCGACACCTTCGTAGTGATCGAGAAGTGGGAGAGCCTGGCCGCATTGCAGGCGCACGCCGTCGCGCCGCACATGGTCGCCTACGGGGCAAAGACCAAGGACATGCTGGCCAGCCGGATGATTCACGTACTCGATCCGGTTTGAGCGACGCGGGCCGAGCCCGTTTCCCCCCAGCAGGCGCGGCGGCGAAATCAGTGCTTCAATCGCGCTCCAGGGCGAGGATCTAAAAAAAAGCGCACCGGAGACATCCATGCAAAGCCGCAGCCCCTTGTACCTGCTCGAACGGTTCGATCCGGGCGTGGTGCACCTCGATCGCGAGCTGCGCGTGGTGGCGATGAACAGCCTCGCGCGGCGCCTCCTGCCGGTCGAGGACAAGCAGCCGTTCGAAAAAATGGTGCTGTCGTTTCATCCAGAGCGCTCGGTCGCCAAGGTCAAGTTTCTGCTCGACCAGGCCGAGTGCCCGGTGAGCAATCCGCCGCCGATGACGATGATCATCAACATCCCCGAGCGGGTGCTGCTCATCAAGGTCACCAAGCTCGGCGACCTGCGCGGCGACACGGCGGGGTACACGCTGATCTTCTACGACATCACCGAACTGGTCAGTGGCGAAGTGCCGGCAATCTCGACCGAACCGACGCTCAAGCCACAGGCCAAGCGGCAGCTGAACAAGATCCCGACCGTCTCGCAAAACCGCATCGTGCTGGTCGATGTCGAGGCGGTGACGTACATCCGCTCCGAAGGCCACTACACCTGGGTGAGCACCGCGCTGGGCTCCAGCTTCTGCAACCTGAACATCGGCGATCTGGCCGATCGGCTGGATGGCGCTTCGTTCTTTCGCATCCATCGCAGCTACCTCGCGAACCTCGATTTCGCCGAGCAGATCCTGCGTGACGATGGCAAGGTCAGCCTCAAGCTGCGCGGTGAAACGACTGCATTGCCGGTGGCGCGCACCAGCGTTGCCAAGCTGCTCGAACAGCTCGGTATCGGCGAAGCCGACGCACTCAAAGCCGACCTCCGCAACTGATTCGGGATAACCCGAAGCGGAGCTTCGGCACCCGCCGTTCATGCGCGCAGCGCCGCACTTCGTGCATACGCAGCCGTCGTTCGTGCGTGGGATTCGTCCGGCGCAGGCAGCGCGTCTTACCGTCTCCAGGCACCCACGACTGGAGACAAAAAAGATGATCCCTTCCGGATTCGACTATCACGCGCCGCGCTCCGTCGCCGACGCTATCGCGCTGCTCGGCCAGTACGGCGGCGACGCCAAGCTGCTGGCCGGCGGCCACAGCCTGCTGCCGATGATGAAGCTGCGCTTCGCACAACCGGCCCACCTGATCGACCTCAACCGGATCGAGTCGATGCGCGGCATTCGCGAAGAGGGCGACACGATCGTGATCGGTGCGATGACCGTCGAGCGCGACCTCGTCAACTCGACCTTGCTGCAGCAAAAAGTGCCGCTGCTGCCAATGGCTGCGCAGCACATCGCCGATCCGCAGGTGCGCAACCGCGGCACCATCGGCGGCGATATCGCACACGGCGACCCGGGCAACGACCACCCCGCCCTGTCGATCGCGCTCGACGCGATGTTCGTGCTCGAAGGCCCGAACGGCACCCGACAGGTGAAGGCCGATGGCTTCTTCCAGGGCACCTACATGACCGACATGGCCGAGGACGAAGTGATGGTCGCGATCCGCGTGCCCGTCTTTGCGCCCGGCACCGGCTACGCCTACGAAAAGCTCAAACGCAAGACCGGCGACTGGGCCACCGCCGCCGCCGCGGTCGTGCTGCGCATGGAAGGCGGCAACGTGAGCCACATTCGCATCGCGCTGACCAATCTGGCGCCGACCGCCTTGCGTGCGACAGATGCCGAAGCAGCGCTGCTCGGCAAGCCGCTGACCGACGCGGCCATTGCCGATGCAGGTGCCCGTGCCATGGCCATCTGCGATCCCGCGGAAGACCTTCGCGGCAACGTCGAATACAAGACCGCGATGGCCGGGCAGATGGTCCAGCGCGCGCTGCGTCTGGCGCTGGCCCGCTGCAAATAGCCGAACGAGAAGCAAGGAAACAACCCCATGGGCAAGCAAATCATCAACGTCAGCGTGAACGGCAAACGGCTTGAAAAAGCGGTCGAGCCGCGCACGCTGCTCATTCACTTTCTGCGCGAAGAGTGCCATCTGACCGGTGCGCACATCGGCTGCGAAACCAGCCACTGCGGCGCCTGCACAGTCGACCTCGATGGCGAGTCGGTCAAGAGCTGCACGCACCTGGCGATCCAGTGCGACGGCGCCGAGGTACTGACAGTCGAAGGGCTCGCCAAAGGTCCGCTGCTGCACGCTGTGCAGGAGGGCTTCTACAAGGAGCATGGCCTGCAATGCGGCTTCTGCACGCCGGGCATGCTGATGCGTTCCTACCGCTTCCTGCAAGAGAACCCGAATCCGAGCGAAAACGAAGTGCGCGCCGGCATCGGCGGCAACCTGTGCCGCTGCACCGGCTACCAGAACATCGTGAAGGCCGTGATGTATGCGGCGGCCAAGCTTCAACAAACCGAAAAGGCGGCCGCATGAACGCACCGATCGATCCCAAATTGCTGGAGCGTTCGGCCGCCTTGCAAGGGCTGGGCGACAGCCGGCTGCGCAAGGAAGACGCGCGCTTCATTCAAGGCAAAGGCAACTATGTCGACGACATCAAGATGCCCGGCATGCTGCATATGGCTATCGTGCGCTCGCCGGTGGCGCATGCGCGCATCAAGCGCATCGACAAGAGCGAAGCGCTGAAGATCCCCGGCGTGATCGCGGTGTTGACGGCCGAAGACCTGAAACCGCTCAAGCTGCACTGGATGCCGACGCTGGCCGGCGACGTGCAAGCGGTGCTGGCAGACGAGAAGGTGCACTTCCAGATGCAGGAGGTGGCAGTCGTCGTCGCCGAAGATCGCTATGCGGCGGCCGATGGCGTCGAGGCGGTGATCGTCGAGTACGACGAACTGCCGGTGGTGCTCGACCCCTTCGCCGCCCTTGAGCCCGACGCGCCGGTGCTGCGCGAAGACCTGGCCGGCAAGACCGAAGGCGCGCACGGCAAGCGCGACCACCCCAATCACATCTTCACCTGGGAGGCCGGCGACAAGGCTGCCGCCGACGCCGCGTTCGACAACGCACCGGTGACGGTCAAAGAGCGCATCTTCTATCCGCGCGTGCATCCGTGCCCGCTCGAAACCTGCGGTTGCGTCGCGTCGTTCGATCCGATCCGTGGTGAGCTCACCACCTACATCACCTCGCAGGCGCCGCACGTGGTGCGCACCGTGGTGTCGCTGCTGTCGGGCATTCCGGAATCGAAGGTGCGGATCGTGTCGCCGGACATTGGCGGAGGCTTCGGCAACAAGGTGGGCATCTATCCCGGGTATGTGTGCGCGATCGTCGCGAGCATCGTGCTGGGCAAACCGGTCAAATGGATCGAAGACCGGATCGAGAACATTTCGAGCACCGCCTTTGCGCGGGACTACCACATGGACGGCGAGATCGCCGCCACCGCCGACGGCAAGATCCTCGGGCTGCGCGTGAACGTGATTGCCGACCACGGCGCCTTCGACGCCTGCGCCGACCCGACCAAGTACCCGGCCGGCATGTTTCACATCTGCTCGGGCTCCTACGACATCCCGGCCGCCTGGTGCAGCGTAAAGGGCGTGTACACCAACAAGGCGCCCGGCGGCGTGAGCTACCGCTGCTCGTTCCGCGTGACCGAGGCGGTGTACGTGATCGAGCGCATGGTCGACATCCTGGCGCAGAAGCTGGGCATCGATAAAGCCGAGATCCGTGCGAGAAACTTCATCCGGAAAGAGCAGTTTCCGTACACCTCGGCCTTCGGCTTCGAATACGACTCGGGTGACTACCAGCCCGCGCTCGACAAGGTGCTCGCCGCTGTCGACTACAAGGGCCTGCGCGCCGAACAGGCGGCCAAGCGCGCCGACCCGAACTGCCCGACCCTGATGGGCATCGGCCTGGTCGCCTTCACCGAAGTGGTGGGTGCAGGCCCGAGCAAGATGTGCGACATCCTGGGTGTCGGCATGTTCGACAGTTGCGAGATCCGCATCCATCCGACCGGCAGCGCCATCGCACGCATGGGCACCATCTCGCAGGGGCAGGGTCACCAGACCACGTATGCGCAGATCATCGCGACAGAGTTGGGCATTCCGTCGGAAATTATCCAGATCGAAGAAGGCGACACCAGCACGGCGCCGTACGGTCTCGGCACCTACGGCTCGCGCTCGACACCGGTGGCCGGTGCGGCCATTGCACTGGCCTCCCGAAAGATCCACGCCAAGGCGCGCAAGATCGCCGCTCACCTGCTCGAAGTCGGCGAGAACGATCTCGACTGGGAGATCGATCGCTTCAAGGTCAAGGGCGACGACACGCGCTTCAAGTCGATGAAAGACATCGCCTGGGCCGCCTATCACCAGGCGCCACCGGGACTCGAACCCGGGCTGGAGGCGGTGCATTACTACGACCCACCCAACTTCACGTTTCCCTTCGGCGTCTACCTGTGCGTGGTCGACATCGACCGCGGCACCGGCGAGACGAAAGTGCGTCGCTTCTACGCGCTGGACGACTGCGGCACGCGCATCAACCCGATGATCATCGAGGGCCAGATCCACGGCGGCCTGACCGAAGGCTATGCCGTCGCGATGGGCCAGCAGATGCCGTTCGATGCGCAGGGCAACCTGCTGGGCAACACGTTGATGGATTACTTTTTGCCGACCGCCGTCGAGACGCCGAAGTGGGAAACCGACTTCACCGTGACGCCGTCGCCGCACCATCCGCTGGGCGCCAAGGGCGTCGCCGAATCGCCGCACGTGGGATCGATCCCGACCTTCACTTCTGCGGTGGTCGATGCCTTCGCGCACCTCGGCGTCAAGCACATGGTCATGCCGCACAGCGCCTACCGCGTCTGGCAACAACTCAAGGAAAGCGGTGTCGCGCTCTGACGGGCGCGTGCCGAATCGAACACCAAGATGGAAGTCAAACTCGACAAACGCTATCCGCTCGACGTCGATAGCGCGCGCGCCTGGAAGATCCTCAGCGACGTGCCGGCCACCGCGGGCTGCATGCCCGGTGCGGCCATCACCGACAAGCTCGACGATACGCACTACAAGGGCAACGTGAAGGTGAAGGTGGGTCCGGCCAGCGCCGCCTTTGCCGGCGACATCGAAGTGCTGGCACTCGACGCAGCTGCCATGACCTTGCAATTGCTCGGCAAGGGCGCCGACCGCGGCGGCTCGTCGGCATCGATGAACCTCACGGCCACCATCGAGCCCGGCGACACGCCCGCGACATCGGTGCTGGTGGGCCATGCCGAAGTGATCGTCAACGGGAAGTTCGCGCAGTTCGGCGGGCGGCTGATGGTGCAGGTGTCGGACATGCTGCTAGGGCAGTTCGTCGACAACTTTCGGGTGGCGGCGGCGGCGCTGCCCATGGAGGGTGTTGCGACAGCGACAGAAGCAGCGACAGAAGCAGCAACAGAGCCAGCGCAGACGGCAGCGATGACTGCCGCGGCCCCCGCGATTTCACCCGCGCCAACCGCGACACCCTTCGTTCCTGCAGCGCCCGCCAAGGCCAACGAGATCAACGCGCTGGCAATCTTCTGGCATCTGGTCAAGGGCTGGTTCTCGGGCCTGTTCGGCGGCAAGCGCGCCTGAGCCTATGACCAGCGAAGCCGAACTGCGAGAGTCGCTCTACCGCGCCGGCTACATCGCCGACGAAGGCTTGGTGACGACGCTGTGGCTGGCCGGCGAGTTGCAGCGACCGCTGCTCATCGAGGGCGACGCCGGTGTCGGAAAAACCGCGCTCGCGAGTGCGTTGGCAAAGGCGCGTGGACACGCACTGGTGCGGCTGCAATGCCATGAAGGACTCGACCTCTCGCAGGCTGCGTACGAATGGAATTACGGCCGCCAGCTGATGGCGATCCGGTTGAGCGAGTCACATCCGGCGGGGGCGCAAGGCTTGAAGGAAGCCGATCTTTTCGCGCGCGACTACCTGCTGGAGCGCCCCTTGCTCCAGGCCATCTCGAGCGAGCAGCCGTGCGTGCTGCTGATCGACGAGATCGATCGCGCCGATGAAGCCTTCGAGGCCTTCCTGCTCGAGGTGCTGGCCGACTACCAGATCACCGTGCCCGAGCTCGGCACGTTGCATGCCAAACACATTCCGCAGGTGGTGTTGACCAGCAACGGCACGCGCGAGTTGTCCGATGCGTTGCGGCGCCGCTGCCTGTATCACTACCTCGACTATCCGACGCTGGCGCGCGAAATCGCCATCGTGCGCGCGACCTTGCCGCAGGCCGAAGGCGCGCTGATCGAACAGGCGGTGGCCTTCGTGCAGCGCCTGCGCCGCGAAGACCTGGGCAAGACGCCAGGCGTCGCCGAAACGCTCGACTGGGTCCGGGCGCTGCACCGGCTTTCGTTCAAGGCGCTGCCCGACGATCCGCATGCGCTCACCGGGACGTTGGCGTGCCTTATCAAGACACGCGAAGACCGCTTCCAGATGGGCGAAGACCGCGTGCGGCAGCTCATCGAAGGACGACGCACCGTGGGCGTGGCCGAGAAGGCGCCGCAGCCGACGGCCGATGTCGCGTCTTCTTCGACGCCGACGTCCGCTTGACCTTCGCATGACCACGCTCGCGCGCCCCCTCGAAAGCATCGCCGGCTTTGCGGCGCTGCTGCGCGACCACGGCATGAAAGTCGGCATTGGCGAGCAGCAGGCTTTCGTACAGGCGGCGTTGCGACTGCCGGTCGAGCGCGCAGCCAGGCTCGATCCGGCATGGCGTGCCATCGCCTGTCACGACGCGCGCGACTGGAAGCGCTGGCCCGAGCTGTTCGAAAGCTACTGGTATCCACAACGTGTCAAAGGGCGCGCCAAGGTCGGCGGGCCAACCCGGCCTAGCCGCAATCTGCAGCAAGTGGTGCAGAGCCTGCACGACAGCATGGACGGCGGCGTGCCTTCGTCGCGCCCCCGCAGCGCAGACACCGCACTCGATGTGCCGCTGGCCATCGACGATGACGGGGCGTTGCAACGTGCTCAGGGCGGCGCGACGCGCACCGATGCCTTGCACGACCGCAGTCTGTCGCAGTGGCTGCCGCAAGACCTTGCGCTGCTGCAGCGCCTGGCCGAGCAGATCGCGCGCCGGTTGCGCAAGCGCCTGACGCGCCGCTGGCACGACGATACGCACGGCCGCCGGCTCGACATGCGCCGCACCTTGCGTGCGAGCTTGCGCACCGGCGGCTTGCCGGTGCACCCGGTCTGGCGTGCGCCGCGCCGCGAATGGCCGCGCCTCTTCATCCTGGTCGACGTCAGCCGTTCGATGGAAACGCACGCGCAACTCTTTCTGCGCATCGCACGTGCCTTCGTCTCGACCCTGAACGCCCGCGTATTCGTGTTCCACACACGCCTTGCGGAGGTCACGCCGCTGTTGCGCAGCGACTCGGCCGCAGTACAGGAAAAGGTCAACGCCGTCACCGCGGGTTTCGGCGGCGGCACGCGTATCGCGACCAGCTTTTCCGACTTCCACGCGGTACATGCACGCGCGCAACTCACGCGCAACGCGCGGGTGTGGGTGCTGTCGGATGGCTTCGACGCCGATGCGCCCGAGCGGCTGGCCCAGGAGTTGGCGCGTGTGCGCGCACGTGGCGCGCGGGTGCACTGGTTTCATCCGTCGGAAGCGCAGCCGGCTTCGGCGGCAATGGAAATGGTGGCCGCGCAGCACGGGCTGGTCGAAGGCTTCTCCCGGCTCAACAGCCTGCGCGACCTGGCAGACCTTTCACATCATCTGCGCTGACGGCATAGGCCATCGGCATCGACGCACCCAAAGAGACAACCGAGGAATTCGACATGAGCAATGCAGACACCGTCTTCGAAGCAGCGCGCCGGATGCGGCAGACCGGCACACCCTGCGCGCTGGTCAGCGTGGTCAAGGCCCTGGCGCCGGCATCGGCGCACGTCGGCGACAAGGCCATCGTCACCGCCGATGGCGAGATGCACGGATGGGTCGGCGGCGGCTGTGCGCAACCGGCCGTCATCCGCACCGTGCGGCAAGCCTTGCAGGACGGCCGCGCCCGCATGATCCGCATCGCGCCGGCCGAAGAAGGCCACGAACGCGACCTCGGCGACGTGCTCGAGTTCGGCATGGCGTGCCACTCGGGCGGCACGCTGGAGCTGTTCGTCGACCCGCTGTTGCCGCGCGCCGAAATGGTCGTCATCGGCAGCTCGCCGGTCGCTGCCAGCCTGGTGCAGCTTGCGCCGCGTGTCGGCTTCGCGGTGACGCTGGTGGCGCAAGGCGCGAAGGTGGCCGACTATCCGGATGCATACCGCGTGATCGATCGTGACGACGCCGCCACGGTGGCACCGCAAGTCGGTGCGGATGCGTGGGTCGTGATCGCGACGCAGGGGCGGCGCGATTTGCAGGCGCTGGGCCTGGCGCTTTCGCTGAATGCCCGGCAGGTGTCGTTTGTCGCGAGTGCGCGCAAGGCACAGGTGCTGAAAGACTCGCTGATCACCGCGGGAGCCGATGCCGAGGCGGTGGCCGCCATCGTCGCGCCGGCCGGTTATCCGATATCGGCTTCGACGGCTGAAGAGATCGCACTGTCGGTACTGGCCGCAGTGGTGTCGAACCGGCGGGGCGCCGCACGAGCAGCGGTGGAAGTGCTTTCCGCTGCGGTTCCGACGGTTGCGGCCGTTGCACCGGGCGCAGTGCCGGCCAAGGCCTCCTGCTGCGGAGGAGGCTGACATGGGCTGCATCCTCAAAGGCGGTGGCGGGCTCTATTCGCGCGTGGTGGTCGGCGCGGTGCTGCTGGCGGCCGGCTCGGGCAGCCGGCTCGGCAGGCGACCCAAGTCGTTGCTCGAACTGGGCGGCGTGCCGCTGATCCGGCGGCAACTGATCGCGCTGTCGGGCGCCGGCGTCGACGAGGTGGTCGTCGTGCTCGGCCACCATGCCGACGCGATCGAAGCAGCGGTGCGCGACTTCCCGGTGACGCTGGCGTACAACCCGTCTCCCGATGACGGCCAGGCATCGTCGGTGCGCATCGGCCTGCAGGCATTGGCCGGCAAGCTCGACGCGGTGATCGTCGCGCTGGCGGACCAGCCGATGATCAATGCACAGGACATCACCGCGCTGATCGGCGCCTTCAAGAAACGCGGCGACGCGTCGATGGTGGTGCCGCGCGTAGCGGGCGAGCCCGGCAACCCGGTGATCTTCGAGGCCGAGCTGCGAGAACAATGGCTGGCCGGAGACGTCGATGCCGCATGCCGTCGCTGGCGCGACGCCAACCCCGAGCGCGTGCTCTGGTTCGACACCGACAACCAGCGCTACCGCGTCGACATCGACACGCCGGAAGACATCGCGCGCTTCGTCGAGCGCACCGGGCACGGTCTGCGCTGGCCGGCGGCGCTGGCGACGACCGACTGACACCTCGCTGGATTCGCGCCGGCACACGCCATGCAACGCACGATGACGGCTCCCGCCTCCACCTTCGCGCGCGTCGATGGGGCGACAGCACGTCTGCACACGGCCCGAGCACTCGCCTGGACCATTTTGCTGACGGGCTGGATCGGCCTCGGAACCGTGGCGCAGACGCTGACGTCTGGGCCTCTGCAGGCCTTCGCAGTGCTCGCGGTATGGCTGCTGTCGATCGGCTTGTTCACTGAAGCGCTGCGCCGATTTCCGCCGCAACGATGGCTGGCCGTTGTGCTGCTGCTCGCCGCCGCGCTGTCCGCAGCGTCAGCGCTCCACGTCGCATTGCGGGGGGGAGGCATGGGCGTCGTCATCGCTGCAGCGATGAGCTGGGCCCTGCTCTTTGCATTGGCGTCGGCCACGGTCCGAGCCTGCCGCGGGCCGGGCAGGTCGCGGCGGGCGTCGCCCGTCGTGGCAGGAGCGGTGGGCGCGGCGCTGGCACTCTGGTGCATCGGTGATCCGACGGCTGTGAACGCCATGGGCGCCCGTCTGGCGAACGGCGCGCTGATCGCTGCGCTGCTCCTCGCCGCGCTCATGCCACGTGGCGCCGTCGCGTCGGGCAAAGGCCGCATCGCACTGCTCGATGGCTCCCGGCCGGTGTGGGCGCCCGGTGCCTCCGGTCCATCACCGCGCTGGCCGGTGAAGGCGGCGTCGCTCGTCATGCTGCCGATGATGTGCAGCCTGCCGCTGATGGTCGGCTGGTGTCGCGGCACCGGTGTGTCGCCCGAGGTCGTGCTGGGTCTGCACCTTGCCGCCATGTTCGGTCCGGCCGTACTCTTGAAGTGGGGTCACGTGCCGGTCGCCGCCAGAGCGCCCGCCTGCTGTGCCGGGCTGCTGGTGCTTGGCGGGACCGCTTGGGCACTCGCACCGGGCGCAGCCGCGGGGTGGTGGCTGGCGCTGGCGCATGGCGGCGCATGGAGCGTGGCGTGGGTCGCCCGCACCGAAGCCGGCGGCGAGCATCGTTTGCGCCGCCTCTCACCGGGGCAACGCAGGCTCGCAGGTACCGGAGTCGACGCCCTGGTCGTGCTAGGGCTCGGCGGGGCGGTTTCGATCGCCGGCTTTGATGCGCTGGCTGCTGCGCAAATTGCGCTGGCCGCTGTCTCGGCCATCGGTTTGGCGGCGTGCAGCGGTCGGTCCATGCTGAGTACTTTTGTAGCGAAGATCCGACGCAGCATGGACGGCTACCGAAGACAATCGTCAGGCGTACGGTACGCGCGGCGAGGAATTTCCGGATGGCTGTGGATTGCGAAACGTGTGGAACGTCCAATCGGGACGCGGCCCAGTACTGCCGCGGCTGCAGTGGAAAGCTGCCAGCTTTCTACGCGGTGCCCGGCCGCGCGACAGCGCCTGCGAGCTTGAGCGGTCGGCTGGCGCAGACCGGTGCCAACGGCTCGAATCGCGGGCGTGTCTCACAACGACCGCCCGCCGAATCGGCGCTTTCGACCCATCGCAAATCGAAGATCCGTGTGACACCGATAGGCTTTTCGCTGGCGAGTGGGCTCGTGCTGGCGCTGGTGCTCGCCATAGGGCTTATGTGGTATCTCGGGCAGTCGGCAGCGGCGCGCATTCGCGCCGGCGCGTCGGTTGGTACGGCCCAGGCGGCCACGGCGAGCGGTGTCGGTGGCGGTGGCGGTGCAAAGGAGACAGCAAAGCTGTCTGCCTCACCTCCCGCCGTGCCGAGCCAGCGCAGCGAACGCGACGCCGCAGCGCTTGCCGCAGCCGACGCCGCGATCGCGCTGTTGTCCAGACCGCCGGAGCGGGCAGCGCCGGACACGCCCTGGGTGGCTTCGACACCGCCCGAGAAGACGACGGCTGCGCGCACTTCAGCGCCATCGACGGCGCGGGTTTCGGGGCGCGACCCGACAGCGCAGTGCGCGGAGCTGAACTTCTTCTCGCGTGCCATCTGCGTCAACAACGTGTGTGCCGATCCGGTCTTTGCCAGCCACCCGCAATGCCAGGTCGCGCGCCTGCAACGGCAGCATGATGAAGCGCGGCGCAACACCCCCAACTGAGCTGAGCTGAACCGAGCGGGCGAGCCGGGCGCAAAAAAAGCCAGCAGACCCCGAAGGGTGCGCTGGCTTGCGAGAAGCGGTTTCGCTTTCGCGATCGCCGGGTCGCGCGTGTTTTTACTTGGAGACGACCTTGACCATCTCCAGGCACTTGTTCGAATAGCCCCATTCGTTGTCGTACCAGCTCACCAGCTTGACGAAGGTGCTGTCGAGCGCCAGGCCGGCGTCGGCGTCGAAGATCGAGGTGCGAGGGTCACCGCGGAAGTCGGTCGCGACGACCTTGTCTTCGGTGTAGCCCAGCACGCCTTTCAGGGCGCCTTCGCTCTGTGCCTTCATCTCGGCGCAGATTTCCTTGTAGGTCGCTTCCTTGATTAGCTCGACCGTCAAGTCGACCACCGACACGTCGGAGGTCGGCACGCGAAAGCTCATGCCCGTCAGCTTCTTGTTGAGCTCGGGAATCACCACGCCCACCGCCTTGGCCGCGCCAGTGCTCGAAGGAATGATGTTCTCCAGAATGCCGCGGCCGCCGCGCCAATCCTTGTTGCTTGGGCCGTCGACCGTCTTCTGCGTCGCGGTGGTGGCGTGCACCGTGGTCATCAGGCCGCGCTTGATGCCCCACTTGTCGTTCAGCACCTTGGCCAGCGGGGCCAGTGCGTTGGTGGTGCAGCTGGCGTTGCTGATGATGGCTTCGCCGGCGTACTTCTTGTCGTTGACGCCATAGACGAACATCGGCGTGTCGTCCTTGCAGGGCGCCGACATGATGACCTTCTTGGCACCCGCGTCGATGTGCTTCTGACACGTTTCCTTGGTGAGGAACAGGCCAGTCGATTCGAGCACGATGTCGGCGCCGACGTCGCTCCACTTCAGGTTGGCCGGGTCGCGTTCTTGCGTCAGGCGAATCTTCTTGCCGTTGACGATCAGCGTGTTGCCGTCGACCGCGATCTCGCCCTGGAACCGGCCGTGCACCGAGTCGTACTGCAGCATGTAGGCCAGATAGTCGGGCTCGAGCAAGTCGTTGATGGCGACGATCTCGATCTCGTTTCTGAAATTCTGCACCGCTGCGCGCAGCACGTTGCGACCGATGCGGCCGAAGCCGTTGATGCCGAGTTTGATAGCCATGTTGACTTGCTCCTGAAGGTTGAAAAAACGACTGTGTTCTTTGGTTCTCGACTGCGCCAGGCTCAGCGCTTGAGAACCGCCTCTACCGTGGCTGCAACGTTCTCCGCCGTGAAGCCGAAGTACTTGAAAAGCTCGGGCGCAGGCGCCGATTCGCCGAAGGTGTCGATGCCGACCACGGCCGCGCACCCGTACTTCCACCAGCCGGCGGTCACGCCCATTTCGACGGCGATGCGCGGCAGCTTCTTCGGCAGCACGTCCTTCTTGTAAGCGACGTCCTGGCGGTCGAAGGTGGTGGTCGAAGGCATCGACACGACGCGCACTGCGATCTTCTTTGCAGCGAGCAGTTTCTGTGCGGCCAGCGCGAGTTGCACTTCGGAGCCGGTCGCGATGATGACCGCGGCGGTCTTCTTGTTCTTCATGCCGACCGCTTCCGGCTCGGACACCACGTAAGCACCGCGGCTGATGTCGCCGAGGTCGGTCTTGGGTGCGTAGGCGATGTTCTGGCGGCTCAGCAACAGGGCCGTCGGGCGCGTGGCGTTCTGCAGCGCAACGGCCCATGCGACCGCGGTTTCGGCCGTGTCGCCCGGACGCCAGACGTCGAGGTTGGGGATCAGGCGCAGCGACCATGCGTGTTCGATCGACTGGTGCGTCGGGCCGTCTTCGCCGAGACCGATGGAGTCATGCGTGAAGACGTGGATCACGCGGCGCTTCATCAGCGCGGCCATGCGAATCGCGTTGCGGCTGTAGTCGCTGAACGTGAGGAAGGTGCCGCCGTAAGGGATGTAGCCGCCGTGCGCGGTGACGCCGTTCATGACTGCGGCCATGCCGAACTCGCGCACCCCGTAGTTGATGTGGCGACCGATGATGTTCAACGGCTCGGCGGACGAAACGGTGACGACGCTGTCTGCCGAGCTGGCGGGCTTGGCTTCGTCTTCGGCACCCTGCTTGGCGGGCTGCGGAATCGCGCCGAGCACCACGGCACCGGTCTTCGGGTCGAAGCGCAGTGGCGGTGTGCTCTTCGTGTTCGTGAGGTTGGATCCGGTCAGGTCGGCGCTGCCGCCGAGCATTTCGGGTAGCGCCGCTGTGAACGATTCGAGCGCGAGCTGGCTGGCCTTGCGGCTGGCCACGGTCTCGGCCTTGGTGTGCGCAGCGACGACGGTGTCGAAGGCGGTCTGGTTGAAGTCCTTCGGCAGCTCGCCCTTCATGCGGCGGGTGAACTCCGATGCCAGCGCCGGGAACGCCGCGGCGTACGCGGCGAAGCGGTTGTTCCAGTCGGCTTCGACTTCGGCGCCAGCCGCCTTGTGGTTCCAATCGTCGTAGACCTCTTTGGGAATCTCGAACGCAGGGTAGGGCCAGTGAAGGGCCTCGCGCGTGAGCGCGATCTCTTCGGCGCCGAGCGCCTCACCATGCGCCTTGGCGGTGCCCTGACGGTGCGGGCTGCCCTTGCCGATGATCGTCTTGCAGATGATCAGCGTGGGCTTGTTGTCGTCAGCGCCGTTCTTCTTTGCCTTGGCAATGGCCTTGGACACGTCCTTCTCGTCGTTGCCGTCGAGTGGGCCGATGACGTTCCAGCCATGCGCCTCGAAACGCTCGCGCGTGTTGTCGATGAACCAGGGCTTGACCTGGCCGTCGATACTGATGCCGTTGTCGTCGTACAGCGCGATCAGCTTGCCGAGCCGCCAGGCACCGGCGAGACCGGCGGCTTCGTGGCTGATGCCTTCCATCATGCAACCGTCGCCCAGGAAGGCGTAGGTGTGATGGTCGACGATGGTATGGCCCTTGCGGTTGAACTCGGCCGCGAGCAGCTTTTCAGCCAGCGCCATGCCGACCGCGTTGGTAATGCCCTGGCCCAGCGGTCCGGTGGTGGTTTCAACGCCCGGCGTGACGTCGATTTCCGGGTGACCGGGCGTCTTGCTGTGCAGCTGCCGGAAGTTCTTGATCTCCGACATCGGGAGGTCGTAGCCGGTCAGGTGCAGCACCGAATACAACATCATCGACGCGTGGCCGTTCGACAGCACGAAGCGATCGCGGTCGAACCAGTGCGGATTGGCCGGGTTGTAGCGCAGGTGCTCGCTCCACAACGCGACCGCCATGTCGGCCATGCCCATGGGCGCGCCCGGGTGCCCCGAGTTGGCTTGTTGGACGGCGTCCATTGCCAACGCGCGAATCGCGTTGGCCATCAGGGCTTTGTTGGCCATGTCGGGGGGCTTTCGGGGAGAGTTTTGGGGGAATGGATATTTTAGGTCGTCCGTCGCCTTGGCTTGGGCGGCAGTCGGCAACCCCGCAAGGCGCGCTACATTCAAGCCCATGCAGGGCTTGCATCTCACCGCCGACCTCCACGATTGCCAGTGCACCGCGCACTGGCTGCTCGACGCCGAGGCATTGGGGGCGGCATGCGTCGAGGCCGTCGAAGCGGCGGGGCTGCAATGCGTGGCCCGGCTGTTCCACACCTTTCCTGCCACCGAGCACGGCCCGGGCGGCGTGACCGCCACACTGCTCCTGGCCGAATCGCACTTGTGCCTTCATACCTGGCCCGAGCAACGCGCCGTGACGCTCGACGTCTACGTCTGCAATTTCGGCGGCGATCATTCGACCAAGGCGCACGCGCTGCTGAACGCGCTGGTCACCTTGATGGCGCCGCGCCATGTCGAGCGCCACGCACTGCAGCGCGGCGAAGTGATGGCCCTTTCCTCGTGAACGCGAAAACCGATATCCCGAAGGCGAACGCTGCGCCCAGAGCGGCGGCCATGATCCTGGCAGCCGGCCGTGGTGAGCGCATGCGGCCCTTGACCGATCACACGCCCAAGCCGTTGCTCGCGGTGCATGGCAAGCCGCTGATGCAATGGCCAATGGAAGCGCTGACGCGCGGGGGGTTCGGCGACATGGTGGTCAACACCGACTGGCTCGGTGAGCAGATCGCACGCTGTTTTGGATCGCAGCCGTTGTTCGACGCTGTCGGCACGGCATCGATCGCGTACTCCGACGAGGGCCGCGACTTCGGCGGCGCGCTCGAAACGGCCGGCGGCATCGTTCGTGCGCTGCCGCTTCTCGGCGATGTCTTCTGGGTGGCCGCGGGCGACGTCTTCGCGCCAGAGTTCGCGTTCACCCGGCAGGCCTTCGATCGGTTCGTCGCCAGCGGGAAGCTCGCGCATCTGTGGCTCGTGCCGAATCCCGCACACAACCCGAAGGGCGACTTCGGCATCGCCCCCGACGGCCGAGCGTTGAATCGAGCCATCGCCCCCGACGCTGCGTACACCTTCTCTACCATCGCCCTCTATCGGGCCGCCCTCTTCGCACCACCGTACTGCGGCATCCCCGCCGGGAATCCGGCCGGCATCAAAGCCCCGCTGGCCCCGATCCTGCGTGCCGCGATGGACAATGACCAAGCGAGCGCAGAGCTCTACACCGGACCCTGGACCGACGTAGGCACGCCCGAGCGACTCGCTGTTTTGAACCGCTGAATTGCACCGCCGAGTTGAACCGCTGACGACCACACGAGATGACGAAAGACACGCCATGACAGACACCTCGATCTACGCCGGCCGCCGCGCCCGCCTCGCCGCCCAACTCGGCCGCGACGGCATCGCCATCATCCCGACCGCACCTGAACGCCAGCGCAACCGCGACAGCGACTTTCTGTTTCGGCACGACAGCTACTTTTATTATTTGACCGGTTTCACCGAACCCAACGCCTGGCTGCTGCTGGCTGGCGACGGTCGTGCCACGCTGTTCAGCGCGCCCAAAGACCTGGAGCGCGAGATCTGGGACGGCTTTCGCCTCGGCCCCGACGCCGCGCCGTCCGCGCTCGGCATCGATGAGGCTTTTTCGGTCACGGATCTCGACGCCAAGCTGCCCAGGCTGCTCGAAAACAAATCGACGGTTTGGTATCCGTTCGCGACGCACAAGGGACTCGAAACGCGTGTCGACGGCTGGCTGCAGTCGGTGCGGGCTCGCGTGCGATTCGGCGCGCTGTGCCCCGAAGAGCAACGCGATCTCTGCGGCCCGCTCGACGAAATGCGACTGGTCAAGGATGCGCATGAGCAGGACGTGATGCGCCGCGCCGCGCAGATCAGCGCGCGTGCGCACATCCGCGCGATGCAGCTCAGTGCCCGCATGTTGCGCGAAGGCAAGGAGGTGCGCGAGTACCACCTCGATGCCGAGCTGTTGCACGAGTTCCGCCTCGGCGGTTCGCAATACCCGGCGTACGGCTCGATCGTGGCCGCCGGCGCCAACGCCTGCGTGCTGCACTACCGCGCCGATGTGGCGCCCGTGCATGCCGGCGACCTCGTCCTCATCGACGCCGGCTGCGAACTCGACAGCTATGCCAGCGACATCACCCGCACCTTTCCGGCCGACGGCAAATTCACCGGCCCGCAGCGCGCGCTGTACGACCTGGTACTGGCGAGCCAGGACGCGGCCGTGGCTGCAACCAAAGCCGGCAACCGCTTCAACGACCCGCACGAGGCGACAGTGAAGGTGCTCGCGCAAGGCATGCTTGATGTCGGCCTGCTCGACGCCAACAAGGTCGGCAGCGTCGACGACGTGATCGAAAAGCGTGCCTACTTTCCGTTCTACATGCACCGCACCAGCCACTGGCTCGGCATGGACGTGCACGACAGCGGCAGCTACGTCGAACCCACGCAGGTCGGCGAAGTGAGCGAACGCAAAGACCCGCTGTCGAACGAAATCATCAAGAACCGGCCGAGCCGCATCCTGCATCCGGGCATGGTGCTGACCATCGAGCCCGGCATCTACGTGCGGCCGGGCGAAGGCGTGCCCGAGCGCTTCCACAACATCGGCATCCGCATCGAGGACGATGCGATCGTCACCGCGACGGGCTGCGAATTAATCTCGCGCGGCGTGCCTGTGAACGGGGACGAGATCGAGGCTTTGATGCGGGCTTAGGTCAGGCCGCCAATGCGGCTTTCACCCGTGCTGCGACCGTTACGGGATCAACCGCCTTAAGCAGCACGCTCCCCCGGACGATCAGGTCGGCGCCGACCAGTATCTTGACGGCAGGATTGCTCATCTGAGACCGGGTTTGCTCGGCGAGCAGCGTGATGGCGAGATAGCCGATCTTTTGCTTGGACACGTCGATGGTCGTCAACGGCGGGTCCATGGTTGCGCTCATCGGCAGGTTGTCGAAGCCGATCAGGGAAAGGTCTTGGGGAATCCGGATGTCGAACTCGCGCAATGCCTTGATGCACCCGTACGCAATGATGTCGTTGGTGCAGAAGTAGCACTCCGGAACCGTCAGGCCGTCCTGCAGCTTTCGCAACATGTCTTGGTAGGCGCCCTCGTAGGTCGAATCGACCGTGACGATATCGCGCGGACTGAACTTGAGGCCGAACGCTTTCATGCCCTCCACGAATGCTTCGCGGCGCAAATGAAAATTGATCGTCTTGACGTTGCTTGCAATGAATCCGATTCGCCGGAACCCACGCTCCACGAAGTGCGACAGGATCTTGTAGACCGCGTCCTTGTTGTTCATGTTGACGAAATTGCACTCGAGCACGTCATAGAAGGTGTCGATGACGACGAGCGGAATCTCTGTGGCCTGAAATAGCTGAATATCCCCTTGCGTCAACTCCGTGCCCAACACCACGACGCCACTTAGGTTTGCGCCCGCAAGCGAGGCCACGACGTCCTTGATCGGCTGGCCCTCATGGCTCACCACCTCCAGCTTGAAGCCACGTTCGGTCGCGTGTTGGGACATGCCATCGATGTAGTCGGAGATAAAGGTGTTGTGGTCGCGGTTCACGGTGTGGCCGTGCTTGGCAATCTTTAAAAAACGCAAGGTGCCGACGTGACCCGCCTTCGCGGCTTTGGCCGGTTTCGGCATGTAGTTCAGCCCTGCCGCAGCCACCAAAACTTTCGCGCGGGTCTCGTCCGAGATTGCACCTTTGCCGTTCAGGACGAGCGATACGGTGGCCGGTGAAACCTGGGCAGACAGGGCAATGTCTTTGATGGTCGGGGTCATGCGATCGGTGCTTTCCGTGTTCGCGACTTCTCGCGAACACAACTTTATTTTAGTAAATAGTAGCTGAACGACCCCGTTATCAACCAACTGTTCTCACTAATTTTCCAATTGACTGTGTTTTCAGTCGACTGATAGTTTGAGCATCTCCATTGGTAATCCACAAGGGTTTTTACCGATTCTTGACGTAGCTCGACATCCTAGGATATTAACTAAACGTCAATAGGTTTTAGCAAAGTGAGTGCCAAGCGCGATCCGCAACTGCTGTTCCTCGTCGGCATCAACCTCGTTGTGTTGCTGGCCGGAGCCGTCATGTCGCGCGGGGCTTTCATCGATCCGTACAACCTTCAGTCGATGGCCGGTCAGTTGCCCGAGCTCGGCTTGCTCGCAATGGGCGTGATGCTGGCAATGAGCTCCGGCAACGGCGGCATCGATCTGTCGGGCATCTCGTTGGCCAATCTGGCTGGCGTCACTTCGGCGTTGTTGGTGTCGCCGCTGGTCTCAGCCGATGACGCCCCGATGCTGTTCACGGCAGCCTTTGCAGCGGTCGCCGTCGTGGTCGGATTGGTCGGCGGCATCGTCAACGGACTTCTGATCGCACGAATCGGCTTGACTCCGATTCTGTGCACGCTGGGTACCCAACTCGTGTTCACCGGGCTGGCCGTGGTCTTGTCGGGCGGGCCGTCGGTCAGGGTCGGGAGTGCCGGGCCATTGATGGAAATCGGCAACGGCTTGGTTTTCGGGGTACCGATTTCGTTTCTCATCTTCTGCGCCGTCATGGTGTCGGTCGGCGCGGTTCTGAAGTTCAGTCCCTTTGGCATCCGCTTGTTTCTCATGGGCACGAATCCCAAGGCGGCGCGGTACGCAGGGTTCGGACAGACCCGCCTGCTCGTCACGACCTACGGTCTTTGCGGCGTGCTTGCCGGGGTCGCCGGTGTGCTGATCGCTTCGAGAAACGTCAACGTGAAGTGGGACTACGGCCAGTCGTATCTGCTGATCGCGATTTTGATCACCGTCATGGCGGGCGTGAAGCCGGAAGGTGGCTATGGCCGGATGACTTGCCTCTTCCTGTCCGCGACGGCGCTGCAACTGCTGTCGAGCATGCTCAATTTTGCCGACGTGTCTAACTTCTTTCGCGACTGCGCCTGGGGCGCTCTGCTTCTGGCGTTTCTCGCCATCAGCCGCTACGACATCGGCAGCCTTTTCAGACGACCGATTCGATCTGTCACCTCCTCGATGCAGACCCCTCCTGCATCGAAGAATCTGTCCTGAGGGTTTAGAAATTGGAGACTCGCATGAAACGCATTTCTTTCAAGGCTTCCGTCATCGGAGCGGCATTGGTTGCCACCGTCGGCGTGCTTAACGCGCAAGACAAGCCCGTGATCGCGACCGTGGTCAAGATCAGCGGGATTCCATGGTTCAACCGGATGGACGTAGGCGTCAAGGAATTTGCCTCGTCGAACCCAACGGTCATGGCAAGCCAGAGCGGCCCCGCTACGGCCGACGCCGCACAACAGCTAAAGATCATCGACGATCTGGTCGCCAAAAAAGTCAGTGCGCTGGCCGTGGTGCCGATGGACCCGGCCGTCATCGAAGGCGTGCTCAAACGCGCCATGGACCGCGGCATCGTCGTGGTCACTCACGAAGCCGACAACCAGAAGAACACCAACGCCAACATCGAAGCGTTCGACAACGCGGCTTACGGCACCGCGTTGAACGAGAAGCTCGCCAACTGCATGGGTAAGCAAGGCAAGTGGACATCGTTTGTCGGATCGCTCGGAAGCCGCACCCATCTGCAGTGGGTCGACGCAGGCGCCGCAAATGCCAAGAACTACCCGGGCATGACACTGGTCGACGCCAAGAACGAGTCATTCGACGACGCCAACAAGACCTATGAGAAAGCCAAGGAGATCCTTCGCAAGCATCCCGATATTCGCGGCTTCCAAAGCTCTGCCGGCAACGACGTCCTGGGCATCGGACGCGCCATCGAGGAGGCTGGTCTGCAAGGCAAGGTCTGCCTGGTCGGGACCGGTCTGCCCAACCCCTCTGCCAAATTGCTCGACTCTGGCGCCATCACGGCGATTGGCTTCTGGGATCCAAAAGATGCCGGCATCGCGATGAACACCGTTGCCAAGATGCTGCTTGACAAGAAGCCCTTGACCGATGGCATGAACCTTGGCGTGAAAGGCTACGAAAAAGTCTCCGTCACCAAGGGACCCGGAACAGGATTGCTCCTTGTCGGTAACGCCATGGTCATTGCCGACAAGGTGACTTACAAGAACTACCTGTTCTGATCCGGTAGAAGCAAAGCGGGCCAGACGATGGAACCACGGCAAAGCTCAGACGAGGTTGCGACTGCGCCCGCATTTCTTAAAGTACAAGGCATCCACAAACGGTTTGGGGGCGTGCATGCACTGCGTGGCATCGACCTTCGCATTGAACGGGGTGGGATTTATCACCTGCTCGGTGAAAACGGCTGCGGTAAGAGCACGCTGATCAAGATCATCTCGGGCGCGCAGCCGCCCGATGAAGGCGTCATCTGGCTCGACGGCACGGCGTTCAGTTCACTGACGCCGATCGAGTCGCTGACGGCGGGCATCGAAACGGTTTATCAGGACTTGTCGCTGATACCCAATATGACGGTCGCCGAAAATGTGGCCTTGTCGGAGCAATTGGTGCGCTACGGCGGCCGACTGGCACGGCGTCTGGATCGCAATGCGATGCGATCGACAGCGCGCCGCGCCCTCGCCTCGGTCGACCTGGCGACGGACGAGGTGTTTCTGGACACGATCGTCGCCGACTTGCCACTGGCCGTTCGGCAACTCCTGGCCATCGCGCGCGCCATTGCCACGCGGGCCAAGCTGGTCATCATGGACGAGCCCACCACCTCGCTTACCCGAAAGGAAGTGGACAACCTGATCCGCGTGGTGGACGAACTTCGGCGAGAACGGGTGGCGGTTCTATTTGTGACCCACAAGCTCGACGAGTGCTATCGAATTGGCGGCAACGCAATCGTTTTTCGTGATGGGCAATGCGTGGCCCAAGGGCCCGTCCATAGCTACTCGAAGTCCGAGCTCGGCCACCTGATGACCGGCAAGGTCATCGATGGAAGCCGATACCGGCGCGGCAGTCCGGATGGGCAGCTTTTGTTGCGTGTCGATAACCTGGGTTATGAAGACTCTTTTCGGGGCGTGAGTTTTCAGGTCGAGCGCGGCGAAGTGCTTGGGATTACAGGGTTGATGGACTCCGGGCGAAACGAACTGGCATTGGCCATCGCCGGCGTACTCGGTGCAACTTCCGGCGTCATCAGCATGGACGGGACGCCTATCGCATTGACTCGACCGTCGGACGCGATCGAACACGGGATCGGTTACGTGCCGGAGGATCGACTGGCTGAAGGACTGTTCCTGGACAAGCCCATCCTGATCAACATGAGCGCACTGATCCTGGACCGATTGAAAAACCGCCTGGGGCTGCTCAACAGACCCAAGGCGCGATCGATTGCCGAAGGGCTGGTCGCCGAGCTGCGCGTCATGACGCCGAGTGTCGATCTCCCGGTGCAATCGCTTTCAGGCGGCAACCAGCAACGCGTTCTGATCGGGCGATGGCTCACGATCCAGCCCAAACTGCTGCTGCTCCACGGCCCGACTGTCGGTGTCGACGTCGGCTCCAAAGACACGATCTACAAAGCCATCCAGGCGCTGGCCGAAAAAGGAATGGCGCTCATCGTCATCAGCGACGATCTCCCGGAACTGCTGCAAAACTGCGACCGCATTCTGGTGATGCGTCACGGCCAGGTCGCGCGGGAATTTGCGGCCGCCGATGCCGACGAGGAAAGCCTGTACGACACCATGGTGGCCGCACAACGAGAGACCGTTTCATGACACCGCCCAGCGTCGTGATCCTCACCTCGTCGGCACGCTTGCCGTGGCCGACCCGGTTGCGGTTGCGCCTCGACCGGCGTCCCGAGCTTTTCACCTTGTTCCTGCTGGTGTGTCTGTGTGCATTCGTCGGGATTGCCAATCCGGACTTCTTCCAGGCCGCGACTCTTTTCGACCTCGCGCGCTCGAGCGTGGTCACCGGGCTGTTTGCGCTGGGCGTGTTCGTTATTTTGGCGGCGGGTGGCATCGATGTGTCCTTCACGGCAATCGCCGCACTCTCGATGTATTCGGTCACGCAACTGGTGGTGACGCACTTCCCTAGCGCGCCACTGATGCTGGTGTTCGCCGCCGCAGCGCTGGGCGGCGGCGTGCTCGGCCTGATCAACGGCTTCCTGGTCCACGAACTCAAAGCGCCATCGCTCATCGTCACCATCGGCACTCAGTACTTGTTCAGAGGATTTCTTCTGACCTTCATCGGTACGGCATGGGTCGCTTCGTTACCCGATCAAATGGACCATTTCGGCAAACTCGCCTTGATCGAGTTCGTCTCCGTACGCGGCACGAAAGCCATGTTGCCGGCGTTCTTCCTGGCGTTGCCTGCAGCCGCCGGCCTCACTTGGTGGATCCTCAATCGGACCCTCATGGGGCGCGCCATCTTTGCCACTGGCGGCAGTCGCGACGTGGCAGAGCGCCTGGGCTACAACTTGCGCGCGGTGCACTTCTTCATCTTTGCCTACACCGGCGCTCTGGCCGGGGTGGCGGGAATGATCCATGTCTGCAGCAGCCGAATGGCCAACCCGTTCGACCTGGTCGGGATGGAGATCGACGTCATCGCCGCGGTCGTACTGGGCGGTGCGCGCATCACTGGCGGTACCGGGACCGTCACCGGCACTGTGCTGGGCGTGGTGCTGGTCGTGGTCATCAACAACGTGTTGATCATGGCGGGCGTGCCGAGTACCTGGCAGCGCCTGGTGGTCGGCGCCTTCATTCTGGTTGCAGGTGCGTTCTTTGTGGTGCGCCGCCGGCGTTGACCCGTGCCAAGCGCAAGAACGAAAAACATAAGGAGAAGAATATGAAGAAGTTTTTAAATCAAGCTGAAGACTTCGTCGACGAAATGCTCGACGGCATCTACACCGCGCACCCAAAGCAGGTCGGCTTCGTAGCGCAGGACCGCCGATGCCTGGTGTCAACGCAGCCGCGTATCAAGGGCAAGGTCGGCCTTGCGACCGGCGGTGGCTCAGGGCACTTGCCGTTGTTCCTGGGCTTCGTGGGCGCGGGTCTGCTGGACGGCGCCGCTGTCGGCGGCGTCTTCCAATCGCCGAGCGCCGACCAGATGTACGAAGTTACCAAGGCCATCGATCAAGGTGCCGGTGTGCTCTATATCTACGGCAACTACACCGGCGATATCCTGAACTTCGACATGGCCACCGAAATGGCCGAAATGGAAAATATCCGGGTGTTGTCGGTGGTCGGCAACGACGACGTCGCTTCTTCGCCGCCAGGGCAGGAACACAAGCGGCGTGGCGTTGCAGGCACGTTCTTCGTCTTCAAGGCAGCTGGCGCCGCAGCGAGTGAAGGCATGGCCTTGGACGAAGTCAAGCGCGTTGCCGAAAAGGCCAAGGCCAATACGCGCACCATGGGCGTGGCACTGAGCAGCTGCATCGTGCCAGAGGTCGGCCACGCGACGTTTTCCATTGGTGAAGAGGAGATGGAAATCGGCATGGGAATTCACGGCGAGCCAGGCATTCGGCGCGGCCCGTTGTTGTCGGCCGACGCGGTGGTCGACGAGATGATGCGACCCATCCTGGCTGAACGTCCTCTGGGCAAAGGCGACGAAGTCGTCGTGCTGGTGAACGGTCTCGGCGCGACGCCCAAGGAGGAGTTGTACATCCTCTTTCGGCGAGTGTCGGGGATTCTGAAAGAGCGTGGAGTTTCAATCTTTCACGCCTACGTAGGCGAGTTCGCCACCGCGATGGAAATGGCGGGTGCATCGATCTCTCTGCTCCATCTGGACGATGAACTCAAGCGACTGATTGCGGCGCCAGCGCAGTCTCCGTTCTTCATGCAGAACCCGTTGTGAGGCTTGCATGATGCAGAGCATCGGAAAGACTGATCTGGCCGGACTGTTCGAACGCCTGCGTGACGTTTTTGCTAAGCAACGCGCATTCCTCATCGAGCTCGATGGAAAGGTCGGCGACAGCGACTTGGGCATCACGATGAACAAAGCCTTCGCCGCTGCCTTCGTCTCGGTCCAGGCCATCACGGGCGACTCGATCGGCAAGACACTGCAGCTTGCCGGTATGGCGATCGCCAAGGCAGCGCCATCGACCATGGGCACGTTGACTGCGACCGGTTTCATGAGTGGCGGCAAAGCTCTGGGCGAGTGCCTCACGCTTTCCACTGCCGAATGGAGTGTGTTCTGGCGGGCCTATCACGATGCCGTGGCGCAGCGCGGCAAGGCGCAGCCGGGCGACAAGACGGTGGTCGATGTGCTCGGTCCGATTGCAGCCTCGCTCGAATCGTCAGCAAAGACGCAATCGCCGCTGCCGGATGCGCTGACGCTGGCAACCGAGGTCGCGGCGCAAGCACTAGAAGCGACCCGCACCATGGTGGCTCAGCATGGCAAAGCCGCCTGCTTCCAGGAGCAGTCGCTGGGCCTGCAGGATGCGGGCGCGACGGTAGCGTTCCTGCTCATCGACACGCTGCGTGCTTTCGCCACGCAAGACGAAAGCACGAAATAAGTCGCTGGCCATGGTCAAGAAGTCCGGTCGCGACGGCCACGAACTGATCACGCTGCGGGGCGAATCGGACTTCCGCTCGCCGATGATCGACGGCGACTTCGCGGTGTCGTTTCACCTGCGGACGATGGTGAAGGACACGGAGTTGATCCGCAACCACTCAGAGAAATTCGGCGTACCGGTCATGTGATGCCGCCGCCCTGAAGAGCCGCTGTCTTCAAGACTCGAGTCCCGCGAAGTGGCCGCGCGTGAAAGCCTCTTCGAAGATCGAATAGCCCGACCAGTCGGCGTGCGCGAAGGCCAGTCGGCCGCTCACGATGCGTTCTCTTCTTTGCGCGGCACCCAACTGGGTCAGCAGCCCCGGCGTCGGCATTGCCATGGCATGCCCGTAGCGCGTGATGTCGATGCGCGTCGTGAGCGAAGGCAAGTCCGGATGCGGCACCGACAACTCGGCGAGCAGGTCGTTACGCCAGCCGCTCCATGGCCGGTCAAGCAACAGCTTTCGACCATCGCCCGTATCACTCGCGCTCGGACCTAACGGGCGGTACCAGCTCAGCACGGTCGGTGCGGGCGTCGGGTCCAGCGTTTGATGGCGCGCGTCGACGTAGCCCAGGCCGGGCGTGCCGTAGACGAGGTTATCCCAGCTTGGCGCGGCCCCGTGGCCGTTGTCCGCCAACGGCGCGCGCAGGTGCATGTTGGCGACGAGCCACGGCGCATAGCGCACGTTCGCCGCTGCGTTGCGAAGAACGGCAGGCGGGTTCTCGACCACACGTGCCGCGATGAAAACCGGCAACGCGACGATGCAACGTTCGGCCTCCCAGCGCACCATCGTTTTCGTCGCGGCATCGAATGCATCGACCTCGACGCCGGATCGCGATTCGGCAATGCGCGTGACAGCATGTGCCACTTTGATCCGGTCGCCGAGTGGCGCGACCAAACGACGCGCGAGCCAGGCATTGCCTTCGGGCCATGTCAACACAGCGTCGCGTTCTCCGCTGTCGTCGCCCGGCGCATGGAAGCCATGTCGACTCGCGAAGTAATGGATGCCAGCCCAGGCCGAGACGTGTGCGAGGCCAGCGCCGTAGTCGTCGCGGCAGCAATAGTCGAGGTACCAGCGCAGATGCGTGTCACCGAGGCCTTCCTGGTCGAGCCATGCCGCGAAGCTGACCGCATCGAGCGCCAGCATCTCGGGCGTCGCTGCCATCTTTGCCATGGGGATGGCGAACCGCGTCTTGCGCTGCGACGCTTCGATGCGGGAAGCAAAGAGCCTGTACTGCGCGAGCGTCGACTCGGTCACGCCATGCACCGGCAGCAGGCCTTCTTGCCACTCGCCTTGAAAGAACAGCCGCTCCTGCGGGCTGTGGCACAAGTTGCGCTCGTCGTACTCCCAACGGCCACTCACGCGCTTGCGCAAACCGAGTTCTTCGAGCAGGTCTTGCACTTCGCTCGCGTCATCGCCGGGCACCGGCAGGTAGTGGGCACCGAGTGGGCAGGCGATGCCTTCCACCATGCCGCCGCGGCTGTTGCCGCCAGCGCTGTCTTCGAGTTCGAGCAGCACGAAGTCATCGATGCCGGAGAGTCGCAGTGCGCGCGCGGCGGCCAGGCCCGCCACGCCGCCGCCAGCGATAACGACACGTGTGCGGCGCACTGTTGTCGGCGTCGATGCCTTCAGCGCACCGTCCCGCAGCGCATGGCCTCGTGCCACTTCGATGCCGGTGAAGCCGCCCTCGATCGACTGTGGGGCGTCGCAGCCGGCGAGCGCCAGGGCGCCTGCGGTCGCCGCGATGAAATCTCGCCGCTTCAATGCGCGACCACCTTGCCCCACTCGCTCTCGTAAGTGGTCACCAGGATCTGGTTCGACAGCCGGTTGACCTCAGTCGGCACGCGTGCCATGTCGAGTGGAAAGTCGAACATCAGCGGCAGCGTCGCCGCCGACAAAAAGCGCAGGCCGCCAGGCAGCGCGTCAGATGCGCGCCATGGCCGGCGGCTCGCGATGATGAAGCCCCATTCGCCAAAGCTTGGCACATGCACGTGATACGGGGTGGCCGTGAGCCCAACCGATTCGATGGTCGTCGCGACGGTCCAGAAACTCTTGCGCGCAACCAGCGGGGACGTGGTCTGGATCACTGCATAGCCGCTTGCAGAAAGCCGCTTTTCGAGCAGAGCGTAGAAGCTGTTCGTGTAGAGTTTGCCGATCGCGAAGTTGGTCGGATCCGGGAAGTCGACGACGATGACATCGAACATGTCGCCGGGTTGCTGCAGCCATTGGAAGGCATCGGTGTTGACGATCTTCACCTTGGGCGATTTCAGAGAACCACCGTTAAGCGCAGCCAGCGTCTCATGGTTGGTAAAGAGCTTCGTCATGTTCGGGTCGAGCTCGACCAGCGTGACCTCTTCGACCGACGGGTATTTGAGTATTTCGCGCACGGCCATGCCGTCGCCGCCGCCCAAGACTGCGACTCGCTTGGGTGCGCCTTGCGCCGCCATCACCGGATGCACCAACGCCTCGTGATAACGGTACTCGTCGCGCTCGGCGAATTGCAGATTGCCGTTCAGGAACAGGCGATGCCCCAGCAGGCCGCGCGTGACGACGATGCGCTGGTACGGTGACGTGTCGCTGAACACGATGCGGTCTTGATAGAACTTGTCTTCGGCGAGCGTCGTGATGTGGTTAGCAAACACGAAGGCGGTGCCGATCGCGATCAGCGCCAATGCACAAGCCGTTGCATGCGCGCCGATGCCGCGCAGCTCATGCCGGAACAGCCAGAGCGCCCACACGGCCACCGCCGCATTCATGAAGCCGAACAGCAGGCCGGTGCGGATCATGCCGAGCTGCGGCACCAGCACCAGCGGAAAAGCGATCGACACAGCCAATGCGCCGAGGTAGTCGAAGGTCAGCACCTGCGACACCAGATCTTTCAGCAGCACGTTGCGCCGAAGGATGCGCATGACCAGCGGAATCTCCAGCCCGACCAGCGTACCGACAATCATCACGAGCCCGTAGAGCAGCAGTCGAAACGAACCCGGCAGGTACGCGTTGGCGAGAAAGAGGATGGCCGGCAACGAGCCGCCGACGACCGCCACCAGCAGTTCGATGCGCAGGAAGTGCGCGGGCAATTGCCGATCGAAGTAGCGCGAGAGCCACGAGCCCACGCCCATGGCAAACAGATAGGTGCCGATGATGGTGCTGAACTGCAGCACAGAGTCGCCCAGCAGGTAGGAACTCAGCGCTGCGGCGCTCAGCTCGTACACCAGCCCGCAGGCCGCGACGACGAAGACGCTGGCGAGCAGCGCGATTTCGACGGGCTGCGGGCCAGTCGAGCGAGGCCCGTTCAACGCACTGTCCGTCAATGAATCGCAGCGGCAACGATGATGCAGATGCCCAGGCTCATGGCGGCAACCACCAGCCCCAAGGCCACGTTGTGCTTCTCGACGATCTCGTGCCAGAGGTCGTAGGGCGTGAGCTTGTCGATGATCAAAAAGCACAGCCAGAAGATCAGCACGCCGATCAGCGCGAAGACCAGCGACGACAGGATCACGCCCGGCTTCAAATATTCAAATCCCATGATGAGGACCTCCGGAAAAAATGGGTGTCATTTGTGGCCACCACCACTCGAAAAACCGCCGTATGAGCCGCCCGAGCTGCGTGAGCCGCCCGACGAGCTGCTGCAAGTGCTCAGGATGATCAACAGAACAATGATCACCACACCGATCAGGATGATGGTGCCGCAGCCCAGGCCAGATCCCAACGCAGCACTCACCGGCAGCACGTCGCCGCGCTTGAACATGTCCTTCTTCGCGTCGAGCTTGAACGCGCTGGCCACCGTCGCGCTGTCGAGCTTGCCACCGGACGACCATGTCAGCTCGTTGGCCGAGCGTTCCATCGACAGCAGCGTGGCGCCGGCCGCGAAGTCGCGGTTGAAAGTCTTTTGTCCACGCTCGACTTTCCAGTAGAACTCGCCCGCCACATAGGTCGTCTCGGCGTTGTAGGCGTACTGCTGCTGAAAGCGCTTGCCCATGTACGTGGCAGCGGAACCGCTTTCGGCCATGGTGGGCGCGCCGGTGGTCGGCTGCACCATGCTCCAGCCGTCGGTCGCGTCGACCAGAAAGCTGAAGCCGCGCTTCTTGTTGTAGAGCAGGTATTCGTCCCAGCCGAACATCTCGTCGTCGCCGGGCTCCTGCCCCATTCGATGCTGAAACCCAACCACCTGCCACGACGCGCCTTGCAGCTGCCCGAGTGCACCGAGCGCGATGAGCGGGCGCACCGGCTCGGCTTGCTCGGCGTGCATCAGTTCACCGCCGATCCCCTGCGTCAGGTCGATGATGCTGTTGCACGCGCGGCAAGTGATGGTCTTGCTGTCGGCGAAGTTGACGGTGACCGGCGCGCCGCAGTTCGGGCAGTTGAAGCCGCGGCCTTTTTCTTCCTTGCCCGACTCGTCCCGCAAGCCGGTGAGCTTCAGGTCGTCGAGCAACACAGACCGACCCAGGCTGGCCGCGGGCGGCACGCTGCCGTAGTCCAGGCTCAGCACCAGGCCCTGGTCGTTGCGCAGTTCGACCATCGCGAACGGTTTGCCGAGATCGGGCAGCTTCGGCAGCTCGCCTTGCGCCGACACCAGCGTCACTTGCTGGTTCGACGCGACGGTGTAGTTCTGGCCGTTGAACGCGGTGGTCGCGCCGACGACCAATGCTCCGGCCGACGGCGCCGGCTGCTTCAGCTCGTACGGCAGCGTGAAGACGTAGGCGCCGTTGTCTTCGCTGAGCGTGCCCGTGCGGTCGCCGTCGAGTTGCGCGATCCACTCGGTCCAGCGGCCGCCTTCGTAGGCGTACTGCAGACGACCGACCAGCGTGAAGGGCTTGTCCTGGATGCGACCGGCGGCAAAGAGCTGCAGCGGGCTGAAGTCGTCGAACAGCTCGGCCATCTTGCCGATGCGCGCCAGCGTGTCGCCCTGTCGCACGACAGTGCTCTGGCAATAAGGGCAAATGGCGAACGTCGACTGCGCCGACCGGAATTCGACCGGCGCGCCGCAGCCGGGACACGGCGCGCGGTAGTAGCGCTGGCTGCCGGTGGCGTCAGCCACGGCACACGCGCCACGGGGGCGCTGTCAGGACCATGTCGCGGGTCTAGACAAGCTTCTTGAGCAGGTCGGCCTTCTTGGCGTCGAACTCTTCCTGCGTGAGGATGCCCTTGGTCTTGAGCTCGCCGAGCTTTTCGAGCGTAGTCATGACATCGGCGGGGCTGACGACCGCGACCGACGGTTGCGCCGCTGCGGCAGCGCTCGCGGCGGCTGCGGCGTTGTTGTTCGGATTCAGGCCCTGCGCCAGGTTCTGCGCCATCACCTGACCGAGCGCCACACCGGCCCCCAAGCCCATCGCGTCGCCCGCGATGCCACCGCCGCTGGCCGAGCCCTCGGCAAACTTCGGAATCGCCTGCGCGGTCTGGTATTGCATGAACTTGCCCATGTCGTTGCCGACCATGCCCATGCCGATCTTCTGGTCGAGGATCTTCTGCAGCTCCTCGGGCAGCGACACGTTCTGCACCGTGATGTTCTCGAGCTTGATGCCGATCTTCTCGAACTCGGGCACGAGTTGCGCGGCCAACGCTTGCGCGAAGCTGATCTGGTTAGCCGCCAGGTCGAGAAACGGCACGCCGCTGGAGGCGATAGCGTTGCTGATGTTCTGCAGCACGATGCCGCGCAACTGGCCATCGAGATCGGTCACGCTATAGATGTCGCGCGTGCCCGAAATCTCGTTGTAGAACAGCTTGGGGTCGGCAATGCGATAGCTGTAGTTGCCAAAGGCGCGCACGCGCACCGCGCCGAAGTCCTTGTCGCGGATCGTGATGGGCTGCGGCGTTCCCCACTTCTGGTCGATCTGCTGGCGCGTGCTGAAAAAGTAGACGTCGCTTTTGAATGGCGACTCGAAGAGCTTGTCCCAGTTCTTCAGGTACGTGAGCACCGGCAGCGTCTGCGTGGTGAGCTTGTACATGCCGGGCCCGAAGACGTCGGCGACCTTGCCCTCGTTCACGAACAGCGCGATCTGCGATTCGCGCACGGTAAGCGAGCCGCCGTTCTGGATTTCCATCTCCGCCATCGGGAAGCGCCAGGCCAGCGTGCCATCGCCGGTCTCGGTCCACTGGATGATGTCGATGAACTGTTTCTTGATGAAATCCATCAGCGCCATGGTCGCTCCTCGTCCGGAATATGCCGGGGTGGTTTTTGAGCTGGGGATATTGCCACATTGCCCCGCACGGCCCCACGGATTTCGGGCGTGCTCGGCTCTGCCATGCGGCCTATGTCGGGCGGGGTCGAGGTCTACAATCAGTGCCCCCAGAAGAAGCGCGATTGCAGCGCAGCCCAAGGAGCCCAGGCCCATGTTCGAATCGACCCCCGCCACCCCGTCCGCGCCTTCTGCCGAGGACAAACGCGCCGAGCTGCGGCGCGCCGCGTTGGAGTATCACGAGTTCCCGGTGCCCGGCAAGATCGCCATCGCGGCGACCAAGCAAATGGTCAACCAGCGCGACCTGTCACTGGCTTATTCGCCAGGCGTCGCCGCCCCTTGCGAAGAGATCGTCAAAGACCCGCTCAACGCCTTCAAATACACCTCGCGCGGCAACCTGGTCGGCGTGATCACCAACGGCACCGCTGTGCTCGGGCTCGGCGACATCGGCGCTCTGGCTTCCAAGCCGGTGATGGAGGGCAAGGGCGTACTCTTCAAGAAGTTCGCAGGCGTCGACGTGTTCGACATCGAGATCGACGAGAAAGACCCTGCCAAGCTGGTCGAGATCATCGCGTCGCTGGAGCCGACCTTTGGCGCCATCAACCTCGAAGACATCAAGGCACCCGACTGCTTCTACGTCGAGCGCGAGCTGCGCAAACGGATGAAGATCCCGGTGTTCCACGACGACCAGCACGGCACCGCGATCACGGTTGCCGCCGCAATGCTCAACGGCCTCAAGGTCGCGGGCAAAGACATCGGGCAGGTCAAGCTCGTCACGTCAGGCGCCGGTGCCGCCGCGCTCGCCTGCTTGAACCTGCTGCTCAAGGTCGGCCTGAAGCGCGAGAACGTCTACGTGACCGACCTTGCGGGCGTCGTCTACGAAGGCCGCACCGAGCTGATGGACGACGACAAGCGCCAGTACATGCAGAACACCGAAGCGCGCTCGCTGTCGGACGTGATCGAAGGCGCGGACGTGTTTCTGGGCCTCTCTGCAGGCGGCGTGCTGAAGCCGGCGATGGTCGCCAAGATGGCGCCCCGCCCGGTGATCTTCGCGCTGGCCAATCCCAACCCCGAGATCGCACCAGAAGACGCGCATGCGGTGCGCGACGACCTGATCATGGCGACCGGCCGCACCGACTACCCGAACCAGGTCAACAACGTCCTGTGCTTCCCGTACATCTTTCGTGGCGCGCTCGACTGCGGCGCTACGACGATCACCGACGAGATGGAAATTGCCGCAGTGCGCGCGATCGCCGAGCTGGCGCAAGCCGAGCAGAGCGAACGCGTGGCCGCAGCGTACGTCGGCGAGAAGCTCAGCTTCGGCCCCGAGTACCTGATCCCAAAGCCCTTCGATCCGCGGCTGATGATGAAGATCGCACCGGCCGTGGCGCAAGCTGCGGCCGACAGCGGCGTCGCGTCGCGCCCCATCAAGGACATGGACGCCTACCGCGACAAGTTGCAAAGCTTCGTCTACGCGTCGGGCACGACGATGAAGCCGATCTTCGACGCCGCCAAGCGCGCGTCGAAAAAGCGCGTGGCATTTTCAGAGGGTGAAGAGGAGCGCGTGTTGCGCGCCGTGCAGATCGTGGTCGACGAAGGCTTGGCGCGGCCCACGCTCATCGGCCGGCCGTCGATCATTGCGCAACGGATCGAGAAGTTCGGGTTGCGACTGAAGGAAGAGCTCGACTACGACATCGTCAACGTCGAGCAAGACCACCGCTACCGCGATTTCTGGCAGACCTACCACCGCATGACCGAGCGCGAAGGCACGACCGTGCAAACCGCGAAGATCGAGATGCGCCGCCGCCTGACGTTGATCGGCGCGATGCTGCTGCACAAAGGCGAGGTCGATGGCCTGATCTGCGGCACTTGGGGCACGACGCACACGCATCTGCATTACATCGACCAGGTGATCGGCAAGCGACCTGGCGGATGCGAAAGTACACCGCAGGACGTGCCGGTCTATGCCTGCATGAACGGCCTGCTGCTGCCGGATCGCCAGGTGTTCCTCGTCGACACGCACGTCAACTACGACCCGAGCCCGGAAGAACTGGCCGAAATTACGACCATGGCGGCGGAGGAAATGCTGCGCTTCGGGCTCAAGCCCAAGGCCGCGCTGCTGTCGCATTCGAACTTCGGCACCAGCAACGAGCCCAGCGCCCTCAAGATGCGCAAAACACTCGCGCTGCTGCGCGTGCAGGCGCCCTGGCTTGAAGTCGACGGCGAAATGCATGGCGACGTGGCTCTGGACGGCAAGCAGCGCGACGCTGTCATGCCCCACAGCGCGTTGGCGGGAAATGCCAATCTGCTGGTGTTCCCCAACATCGACGCCGCCAACATTTCATACAACCTGCTTAAAACGGCAGCAGGCGGCAACATCGCCATCGGCCCGGTCCTGCTGGGTGCGGCCAAACCTGTGCATATTCTGACGGCGAGCGCGACTGTGCGTCGCATCGTCAACATGACGGCGCTGACAGTCGCCGACGCCAACGTCGAAAGATAAGGCGCTGCACCGAAAGCAGGCGCCAACTTAGCCGCGCACTGCAGTCTTTGTACCCTGCTCAATCTTTGAGCAGGGTACTTGCTATTTGTGCCGAGCTGGTGCACACTGGCGGGCTTGAATTTTCGGGTTAACCCCAAGGTTAATCCACCAATTCGACTCCCGCTCTTTTCCCTCTGGTGCCCCTGGCGGTCACTGTCCAGTCAATGGCCTCGATCACGTTTTTTGCCTCGAAGTTTGCGTTCACCGGCTTGTTGCTGGCGGCGTTGGCGACGGGAACATCTAATGTCGAAGCCCGCGATTGGTTCGGTCGCCCAGCCGGTCAATCCGCGAAGGAATCGATTGCACTGACCGAACTGCCGACGCAGGGTCAGCGAACTTACGAATCAATTTTGAACGGTGGTCCGTTTGCTCACGACAAAGACGGCATGGTTTTCGGCAACCGAGAACGCCAGTTACCCACAGCCCGTCGCGGAAACTACCGCGAATACACGGTCGAAACCCCGGGGTCGCGTGATCGCGGCGCCAGACGAATCGTCTGCGCAGGCGAGCGCAGGACGCCCGACACCTGCTGGTACACGGCAGACCACTATGCAAGTTTCCGGCGCATCGTCCCATGAAGACCGCATGAACGATGAACTGTTGAGGGGAGCGACGCCTCGAAGCGTCATGACGAAAGAAGACATGTTGACGACAACTATGGAAAGACCAACGGAGATGACCTTATCCCTTCGTTCCGTGCGACCGAACATCGTGCAGTCGATTCGCGCATTCCGCGTCAACGATCTGCAGGAAGCAGCGCACGCGGCCGGCCAGCACTTTCTCTATGCGAATCTGGGCAACGCCCAGACCAAGCAGGACGTGCTCGACCTGATTGCACAGCAGTTCACCTTCCCGGCGCATTTTGGGAAGAATTTCGACGCGCTGTACGACTGCATGACAGACCCGTTGCATAAATCGGGCCCGCAGCCCGGTTTCATCATCGTGCTCGAGCAGATTCCGGCCAACGCCAAGTTCGACAAGGAAGCACGCGAGCAACTGCTCGATATCTTCCGCGACGCCTCGGACTACTGGGGGGATCGAAAGATACCCTTCAGGTGCTTTTATTCTTTTCTGTAGCCCGTTCTGCACACACCAGCCAAGCAGAACGGGCGAAAGAGGCTTCGCAGGGCACCGACGTGCTCTCGGGCATCGACCTCACCGTCGACCCCACAGCGGAAAAGATGCCGACCGACAAACTCGTCGATGTGTCGCCACTGGCGCTGCGCATGAGCAGCCCATTCAACTCCAACTATTGGCTTTCAGCTGCCTGAAGGCGGCCATAGAGGCAGCAAGAGAAAAGCCCGCAATGCGGGCTTTTCTCATTGTGTGACTTTCGTCGCACAGTCTGGTGGCACCGCCTGGGCTAAAGCCACGTATTCCGCGACGGGTACTTCTTCAGCGCGGCGCTGCGCATCGAACCCGCCTTCGAAGCCATGCGTCTCCAGCCATTTGCCCAATGTGTGGCGCATGATTTTCCGACGCTGGCTGAAGGCCACCTGGACGATCTCTCCGAGCCGCTTGACATCGACTGCCGGCGGAATGGCCAGCGGCACCATGCGCACGATGGCGCTGTCGACGCGTGGCGGCGGATCGAAGCTCTCGGGCGGTACGAACAGCACGTTGGTCATTTCGTAGCGCCACTGCAGCATCACGCTCAGGCGGCTGTAGTCGGACGTTGCCGGCTTGGCGACCATGCGATCGATCACTTCCTTTTGCAGCATGAAGTGCTGGTCAACCACCCGATGCGCCGAATCGAGCAGGTGAAACAGGATCGGCGTCGAGATGTTGTACGGCAGGTTGCCGACCACGCGAAGCCCCGTTGCCGGCGGCACCGCCAAGCGATCGGCCAAAGCACCGAAATCGACCTTCAACACATCCGACTCGATGACGTCGAGCTGACCATGAGCGCGCAACCTCACTGCCAGGTCGCGATCGAGCTCGATCACGGTAAGACGACCGAGACGCTCGACCAGCGGCTGCGTGAGTGCAGCGAGACCTGGGCCGATCTCGACCATGGCGTCACCCGGCTGCGGCGCGATCTCGTGCACGATCGCATCGATGATCCCGCCGTCGGTCAGAAAGTGCTGGCCGAAGCGCTTGCGCGGGATGTGCTTCACATCAACTTTGCGGCGGTTCGCGGTACTCGACGTACGCGCGGGCACGGACTTCTTGCGCCCAGGTTTCGAATGCTTCGTCAGCCTTCTTCTCACGCAACTCGGCACGCGCCGTTTCACGCTGCTCGGCCTGGCTGAGCTTGGATTCGCGACGCCCCTCGACCTGGATAAGGTGCACCCCAAAACGCGAGACCAGCGGGTCGCTGATCTGGCCGGGTGCCAACCGATCCATCGCTTCTTCGAACTCGGGCACGAACTGACCCGGTCGCGACCAGCCCAGCTCGCCGCCGTCCTTCGCGCTGCCATCTTGTGAGTTGTCGCGCGCCAAGGTCGCGAAATCAGCCGATCCGCTCTGGATGCGGCGCTTGTACTCGGCCAGTTTGGCCACCGCGTCAGCCGTTGGGACCTTGGGGTCGCTGCGCAGCAGGATGTGGCGCACTTGCGTTTGCGTGACCACGCCTTCGGCCGATCCGGCCTCGCCCTTGGCAAGCACCTTGATCACATGAAAACCAGCGCCCGAACGAACTGGCCCGGCAATGCCGTTGACCGCGACCGATTGCGTCGCCTCGACGAACAACGGCGGGTATTTGTCGGCGCTGCGCAAGCCGATGGCGCCGCCATTCACGCGTTCCGGAGAATCCGACAGGTCGCGTGCCAGTTTGGCGAAGTCTTCGCCCGCCTTGGCACGCTGCGCAATGCCCTGTGCCTTTTGCTGTGCCTTGGCGACATCCGCCGCGCTGGCACCGTCCGGCACCGCGACCAGCACCTGAGCCAGATTGATATCGGGTGCATTCGCTTTTGGGCTCAGCTTTTGCTCGCGCAGGTACTGGTCGACATCCAGGTCGGTGATCTTCAGCTTGTTGTCGACTTCCCGGTCGCGCAGGCGCGTCAGCGTCAGCTGATTGCGCAGGTCGCTACGGAACTCGTCGAGCGTGATGCCATCGGCCTGGACGCGGGCGCGCAACTCGCTCAGGCTGAGCTGGTTCTGGCGCGCCACGGTCTGCTCGGCCTGCTCGATCGCGACATCGTCGACGTTGACTCGCGTCTCTTTCGCGAGCTGCAATTGCGCACGCTCCAGGACAAGCCGCTCCAGCACCAGGCGCGCAAGTTCAGCTCGCGGCACGCGCTCGGCCTCAGCGTTTTCTTTCAACACGCGAGACATCCGCGACTGCACTTCGGTGTTGGTGATCGGCTCCGAATTGACCAGCGCCACGATGTACTCCGCCGAGCGCTGCACGGCCGGGCCGGACGCCTTCGCTGCGGGTGCTGCCGCACCCGGTGCGGGAGCCACACGCGGGCCGGTACGCATGATGTCGGTGATGCCGCGACCGCTTGGGCGAAAGCCTTGCGCCTGTGCGCTGGACGTAACGACCAATGTCGCAAAACAGGCCAGAGTAAGGGTGGATCGGATGTGGTTCATGGCAGATGTCCTGGCAGATGGCTCAGTCGTAATTGGTGAAGCGGCTCGCGCCGGGATAGGGGGCGCGCAAGGGTTGATAACGCTGAATGTTTTGCGTCAGCGTGCGCAGCGGGCTGGTGCCCACACTGGCAAAACCGACGAACTCGAGCTGGAACATGAGCCGCGTACCCGCTGAGACCTGGCCGGTGCTCAAACGTTCCAGCACCACGCGGCCGATCCAGCAGCAGCCGTCGTATTCGAAGCCGAGCACGCCATCGGTCAAGGTCTTGTCCTGGATGCTGTAGTTAAGGCGGCCGACCGCATACCAGCGCCCACCACCCGCACCGCGCCCCGGCCCCAGGTCTTTGCCCTTGTCGCCCCACAGGTCGTTCAGCGGCCACTGAAAGCCGACGTCGATCGACTTGTTGCCGTCGCTACCGCCGGCCGTCGTCGGCGCCTGGAAGCGGTATGACGCAGTGAGGTTGTGATACTGCTCCGGGCTATAACGTGCCGTGACCGCGGTGCGCACCGAACGGTGCGTGTCGGCGTTGTACTGGAACGTCGTGTCCAGGCTCCATTTCGACGTCCAGTTGATCTGGGCGCCCAGCAGCAGATCGCTCACCCCCGCCGGCGAGGCGACAGACGCAGCAGTCGATCCGGTGGCGGGCAGCGTCACGTCCTGGTCCCGGATGCGATACCGCTGTGCGATTCCGAAGCGCGCGGCCTCTGCACCGGTGTCGGCGTCGTACAGGCGCGTGGTCAGGCCGACCGTGAGCGCATTGGTGGCCGACACCCGGTCGTGCCCTGAAAACTCGTTCTCGGTGTAGACCGTCGCAAAGTTGAAGTCGTTGGACGCGCTGTCGTAGACCGGCAGATTGCTCTGGTTGCGGTACGGCGTGTACACGTAATAGGCCCGTGGTTCCAGCGTCTGCCGGAAGGCACGTCCGAAGAAATTGGCATCGCGCTCAAAGATCAAGCCGCTGTCGAGGCTGAAGGTCGGCACCGTGCTCGACACGCTGGTAGCGCCGTTGGCCAGCGCCGAGTCGAGCTGGTAGCTGGCGGTGTGCAGCTTGAGCTTGGGGATGACGAAACCGCCCGACGACAAGAGCGGCCGGCTGATTTCGCCCTCGGCGAACACGCGGTCGCCGTTGGGCTGCAGCTGCACCGACGGATCGGCCCTGAAGCGTGTGTAGTCGGTCGCCAGCTTGATGTCCAAGCCGTGCCAGTCGTACTTGGCATAGTTGGCGGTGATTTGCGGCAGTCGATCGTACGGGGGCGTGATGGTCGAGGCGTCGTACTGCAGCGTCTGGTACTTGGTCGCGCCGAAAGCGCCGCTCCAGTCGTCCTTGCTCCAGTTGAGCGCGCCATTGGTCGCCAGGAGCCGCGAGGTCAGCGACGGGGTCCGCGTGAAATCGCGCCAATAGTTGTCGTCGCTCACGCGGTTGATGTTGAACACCATGCCGAGCGAATCGAGCCCGAAAGGCTTGGGATCGAAGGTTTGCTCATGGTGCGTCCAAAGACCCCAGCGCTTGCGATCGCGCAGCTCGTCCGTCGGCATGTAGTCGAAGCGGATCTGGCCGGAGTACTTGTCCTCGAGGTATCGAAATTCGCTGCCCAGGTTGACGCCGCGCTTGCTCATCAGGTCCGGATAGAAGGTCGCATCCCGGTTGGGTGCGATGTTCCAGTAATACGGCGCCGTGATGTCGACTCCGTTGACACTGCTGATGCCCACCGTCGGCGGCAGGAAGCCGGTCTTGCGATCGTTGTTGAGCGGGAAGCTCATGGACGGCAGCGCCGGCGTGCTGATGCCCATGAAGCTAAGCCGAGCATCGGTCGCCACGCCGACGTTTTCTTCGGAGTCGGTGGTGAGCGTTGCCGCGGTCAGGAGCCAGGCCGGCATCCAGCCGGGATAGTCCTCGCGCCGACACGTGGTGTATGTCGCCTGGCGAGCGACCGACACATTGCTGTCGACGAAATCGATTCGCTCGGCGTCGCCGTGGGCACCCGTGGCGAGGAATCGATAACGCACGTTGTTGAAAAAACCCTCGAAGGTTTCGAGCTTCAACTCGAGCTCGGGGCCCTCGTAGACATTGCCCGCCTGATTCACGCGGACATTGCCACGGGCCTTGGCCAGATCGTCCGGCTGGTAGTACTCGAGGCGGTCGGCATTGATGACGGTGTCGCCCCGCCGCATCGATGCATGGCCTTCGACGATCGTTTCAAGATCGGGTCGGCCCGAAAGCTTGTCGCCATCGACAAAGCTCGGGAGCTGACCCCGCTCGGCTGGCGGCAATGTTTCGGTGAGCTGCGGCGTGCGCTTGAGCATGAGCGGCGGATCGACGGCGGGTGCATCCTGCGCCAGCGCGCCGTGCGCATGCAGCAACGCAAGTGACAGCGCGGCCAGAGGCAGCGGCGCGCGGCGACGACGCCACATGGCTCGTTTCATTTCAGGCATCGGCACGGTGCAAGGGTTCGTCGGGAAACGGCGCAACTGGGCCGGTGGTTGCAGGGAGGTCGGCTGCGCGGCTGCGAGTCGGATTTGTAGAATCGATTATCCATGACAGCCTCCTCGTCTCCCGCCCCTGAAAACACGACCCCGGTACAACCGTCGCAGCCCTTCGAAGCTGTCGATGCGATCGTCTGGCCAGACACGGCTCGGTCCGCGGCCTTCGACGGCTGGCTGGCGAGCCTGGTGACAACACAACGGTTGCGTCCGGACACCGTCCGCCTCGCATCCGCCGATGCAAGCTTTCGCCGGTATTTCAGGGTCGACACTGCCGACGGCACGACACGCATCGTGATGGATGCACCGCCCGAAAAAGAAGACAGCGCCCCCTTCGTGAAGGTCGCTGCCCTGATGCGCGAGGCCGGCGTGACAGCGCCCGCGGTGCTCGACTGGGATCAAAGGTACGGCTTTCTGCTGCTCGACGATCTGGGCCACCGCACGATGCTAGACGTCGTCGACCCGGCGAACGCCAACGCCAGCCGGCCGCTATACGACGAGGCGATCGATGCGCTGATCCGCTGGCAGCTCGCATCGCGCCCGGACGTACTGCCGCCCTACGACCGCGCCTTGCTCGAACGCGAGCTTGCCCTTTTTCCACAGTGGTACATCACGCAGCACCGCGGCATGGCGATCACCGGCAAGTTGCAGGAGCGGCTGGAACGCAGCTTCAAGCTCATCGTCGAGAGCAACCTGGCCTCGCCCAACGTCTATGTGCACCGCGACTTCATGCCGCGCAACCTGATGGTTCGCGACGGTGCAGCAGGCGGCTTGCTCAATGCTGCCAATGACATCAAGGGCGGTACGCGCCTTGGTGTCCTGGACTTTCAGGACGCGGTCTACGGCCCGATCACCTATGACATCGCCAGCTTGTTGCGCGATGCTTTCCTGAGCTGGGATGAAGCGTTCGTGCTCGATGTCACCGTGCGCTATTGGACCGCCGCCCGCAAGGCCAAGTTGCCGGTCGATGCCGACTTCGGCGCCTTCTATCGTGCGGTCGAGTGGATGGGTTTGCAACGCCACCTGAAGGTCGCTGGCATCTTCGCGCGCCTCACCTTGCGCGACGGCAAGCCGAAGTACCTGGCCGACACGCCCCGCTTCATCGCCTACATTCGCGCCACTGCGGCCCGGTACATGGAACTGACGCCACTGCTGCGCGTGATCGACGAAGTCGAAGGCAACACGGCTTTGTCCGGCTTCGCGTACGGCCGCGTCTGAGATGCCACGGTTTCATTGTTCGGTACCGTTGAGTGCCCGTGTATCACTGGACCTGCCAGCAGGCGCTGCGCGCCATGTGCAGGTGCTGCGCATGCAGCCTGGCGATGCGCTGACGCTGTTCGACGGCGTCGGCGGCGAGTACGACGCGACGGTCGAGCGCATGGGCCGCAGCGATGTTGCAGTCATGGTCGGCGACCATCGTTCGATCGAGCGCGAAGCAGCGCGTGCCGTGCATCTTGTCGTCGGCATGCCAGCGAACGAGCGCATGGACTGGCTGGTCGAAAAAGCAACCGAATTGGGCGTCGCGAGCATCCAGCCGCTGATGACGGCGCACGGCGTGCTGCGCCTGGCCGGGGAACGTGCCGACAAGAAGCGCGCGCATTGGGAAGCCATCGCCATCGCCTCGTGCGAGCAATGTGGACGCAACCGCGTGCCGGTGATCCATCCGGTCCGGTCGTTCGCTGCGTGGCTCGGTTCGATGCCTTCAGAAGTGGCGCCGGCGGATGCACCGGCACGCTTCGTCCTCAGCCTGGCGGACGGGACGCGTCCCTTGAACGCCGTGCTTCCGACGATCGGTGGCCGCGACGCACTGGTCTTGAGCGGGCCCGAAGGCGGCCTGAGCGGCAGCGAAGAGCAAGAGGCAATTGGACACGACTTCATGCCGGCCACGCTCGGTGCCCGCGTACTGCGCGCTGAAACCGCTGCGCTGGCGGCATTGATGTTGTTGTCCGACGCATCCGAAGCCCGCTAGGCCCCTGAACCCTGTTCCGCCCGTTCCTCCGATGCTTGCCCTCAAACTTCGTCGCCTCGCTTCTGTCACTTCCGCAATCGCGCTCCTTTGCTCGAGCGCGCTTCACGCCCAAGGCTTCAATGCCGTGGCGCCAACGCCGCTGCAGGTGTCACCCGCCGTCGACAAGGCGTTCGAACAACTGATGGCCTCACAGGTCATCAAGCAGTTGCTCGAAGCGGTGCAAGCCGACCACACCCGCTCGATCGAAGACCTGAAGATGCTGACCGAGATTGAAGCGCCGCCCTTCAAGGAGCAGAAGCGCGCCGAGGCTTATCTCGCACGCATGAAAGCACTCGGCCTCGCCGATGCACGCATCGACAGCGAAGGCAACGTCGTCGGCCTGCGCAAAGGCACCGGTAACGGTCCCAAGCTGTTGATCTCGGCGCACCTCGACACGGTGTTTCCGGCTGGCACCGACGTCAAGGTGAAAGAGCGCGACGGCAAGCTCTACGCGCCCGGTATTTCAGACGACGTACGCGGCCTGTCGGTGCTGCTGTCGTGGCTCAAGGTACTCAACGACAACAAGGTGCAGACCGTCGGCGACCTGCTCTTCGTCGGCAATGTCGGCGAAGAAGAGCTCGGCAACCTGCGCGGCATGAAGCACATTTTTGCCGAGCATCGCGACATCGACGGCATGGTCGGCCTCGAGCCGGCACCCGATGGTGCTGTGCTCGTGCTGGGCACCGGCAGCCATCGCTATGAAGTGACCTTCAAAGGTCCGGGTGGGCACAGCTACGGCGCCTTCGGGCAGGTGCCGAGTGCCATCCACGGCATGGGCCGCGCCATCGCCAAGATCGCCGACATCCAGACGCCGAGCGTGCCGCGGACGACCTTCACTGTTGGCACCGTGGGCGGCGGCACCTCGGTCAACACCATTGCGCCCGACGCGCGCATGGCGATCGACATCCGCTCCGATGCGATGGCGCCGCTGCTCGAAACCGAGAAGAAAATCCTGACCGCTATCGACGAAGCCGTCGTTGCGGAGAACAAGCGCTGGAACGTCGACACGCTGACCGTATCGACCAAGCTCATCGGCGATCGCCCGGGTGGCCGCACACCGGGCGATTCGGTCATCGTCGAAGCAGCAGTGCGATCGAACACCGCCTTCGGCCTCAAGACGCTGATGTCCGGTGCCAGCACCGACGCCAATGTGCCGATGTCTCTCGGCATTCCCGCCATCGTCATCGGCGGCGGCGGAAAGACCGGCAACTTTCATGCGCTGTCGGAATGGATCGACGTCACCGATGCGTGGAAGGGTGCGCAGAACTCGCTCTTCACCGTGCTCGGGCTGGTCGGCGTGCAAGGCGTGAGCGAACCACTGCTGGCAAAGCGCCCGCCTCGGACGGCTGTCGTCGGTCAGGCAACGGCGCCGAAGTAATTGCAGCAAGACGGCGCGCCCGGTAGGGAAAAGACAGTTTCCTTTATTCCGCGCGTCAACCGACAATGCCAGCAGTTCTGTCACACGCACGAGGGGAAACTTATGGGATTGTTCGATTCGATAGTCGGTCAGGTGTTGGGCGGGTTGCCGCAGTCGCAGTCGGCACCGCAGGGCGGCATGCCTGCCGGTGGCATGCCCATGGGTGGCGGCCTGGGCGGGATCGGTGACCTCGGCGGTTTGGCCGGTGCACTCGGCGGCCTGCTCGCCAACAACGGGTCGCAAGGCGGACTCGGCGGCTTGGTCTCCAAGTTCGAGCAAGCCGGCCTCGGCGATGTGGTCGGCTCGTGGATCGGCAAAGGCGACAACGTGCCGATCTCTGGTGGTCAGCTCAATGACGTGCTCGGCAATGACACCGTGGCGAGCATCGCCAGCAAGCTGGGCATCAACGCAGCGACGCTGTTGCCTCTGCTGGCGACCATGCTGCCGCAGTTGATCGACCATCTGACGCCGCACGGACAAGTCCCCGCTCAGGGATTGGGCCAGCACGACGATTTGCTGTCATCGTTGAGCGGATTGCTTCAAAAGGGCTAGCAACGAAGCCCGCAGGTTTCATCGCAAGTTGAGCGCTCGGGAGGGCGCTCTTTTTTTGTCTATTGCGATCAGGCGGTCGCAGCGGCACCTGCCGAATGCGCGGCATGCGCCACAGGCAATGCGGCGATGACTTCCGCCACGGCTGCCGTCAGCTTCTTCGCATACGGCACATGCAGGAACTCGTTGGGCCCGTGCGCGTTGCTCTTGGGGCCGAGCACGCCGCACACCATCATCTGCGCGGTCGGGAAGCCCGCACTCAGCATGTTCATGAGCGGGATGGTGCCGCCCTGCCCGATGTAGCCGCACGGCGCGCCGAAGTGCGCCTGGCTGGCCGCGTTGAGCGCCTGCTCGAACCACGGCGTGATGGCAGGTGCATTCCAGCCAGTGGCACCGCCGCCGTGCTCGAAGGTCACCCTGGCCTGGTACGGCGCGTTGTCTTCGAGCAGCGCCTTCATTTCCGCCACCGCCGCACCCGCATCGACCAGTGGCGGCAGGCGCAGCGACAGCTTGAATGCGGTGTAGGGGCGCAGCACGTTGCCCGCATCTTTGAGGGCCGGAAAGCCTTCGGCCCCGGTCACGCTCAAGGTCGGCTTCCAGGTGCGATTGAGCAACGCCTCGAGCGGGTCGGTGGTGGTCGGCAGGGCGAAGGCGGTAGAGCCACCGCAGTCGTAATGCGCCCATGGAAAGCGCTTGTAGACCTCTTCGCCGAGGATCGCGGCTGTCGCCTTGGCTTGCGCCAGCCGGTCGGCCGGCACTTCGCAATGAAAGCTGGCCGGCAACATGCGACCGGTGGCGCTGTCTTCGAGCCGGTCGAGTACCTGCCGCATGATCCGAAAGCTCGACGGCACCAGGCCTGATGCATCGCCGGAGTGAATGCCTTCGGTCAGCACTTCTACCTTGAGCGTGCCGCTGGCCATGCCGCGCAGCGACGTGGTCAGCCAGAGCTGATCGTAGTTGCCGGCGCCGGAATCCAGGCAGATCACCAGCCCGACTTCGCCGAGCCGATCTTTCAACGCGGTGACGTAAGGCAGCAGGTCGTACGAACCGCTTTCTTCGCAGGTTTCGATCAGGCCGACGATGCGTGGGTGCGCCGCGCCTTGCGCCTTCAGGGCCTGCAGCGCGGCGACGCTGGCGTACACCGCGTAGCCATCGTCCGCACCACCGCGGCCATACAACAGACCGTCCAGATACTTGGGCGTCCAGGGGCCGAGGTCGTTGCGCCAGCCGGTGAACTCGGGTTGCTTGTCGAGGTGGCCGTACATGAGCACGGTGTCGGTCATCGTGGTGCCGGTTGCGGGTACCTCGAAGAACAGCACGGGCGTGCGGCCTTCGAGCCGGACGATCTCGAGCTTGAGGCCTTCGACCTTCTGCGCTTCGACCCAGTTCGCTGCGTTGCGCAGCACCGTGTCGAGATAGCCATGCGCTGACCAGTCTTTGTCGAAACCGGGCGACTTGGCCGGGATCTCGATGTAGTCGGTCAGTTGCTTGACGATGTCGGTGTCCCATTTGACAGTGACATCGGACAGGGCGCGGCCAGCGTCGAGCAGGCCGGCGGGGATTTCGCGGTGCAGGGGTGCGTTCATGTGGGGGTCTCCGCTGAAGGTGAGCAGGGGCAAAACATTATTCTGCGCCGCTTGGAGAGGTTGACGAAAGCGAAAGGCCGAACGCACCATGCAGCCCCATGGCAACTTCGAAACCAACCATCCCGCACATACGAGTCGGCATCGGCGGCTGGACCTTCGAACCGTGGCGCGACAACTTCTATCCCAAGGGCCTGTCGCATGCCAAAGAGCTCGGCTACGCCAGCCGGCACACGACCGCCATCGAGGTCAACGGCACCTACTACAGCACCATGAAGCCCGAAAGCTTCAGGAAGTGGCACGACGAGGCGCCGGACGACTTCGTCTTTTCGCTCAAGGCCACGCGCTACGCAACCAACCGCAAGCTGCTTTCGACCGCTGGCGAATCGATCGAGCGATTCATCGGCAGCGGCCTCACCGAATTGGGTAAGAAGCTTGGACCCATCGTCTGGCAGTTCATGCCAACCAAGCAATTCGACCCGGAAGACTTCGAGGCCTTTCTCGCCCTTCTGCCGAAGAAGGAAGGCAGCCATGCGTTGCGCCACGTGATGGACGTACGGCATCCGAGCTTTATCGTGCCCGAGTACCAAAAGCTCGCGAAAAGGTACAAGGTGACGACGGTCTTCACCGACTCCGACAAGTTCCCTTCGTTCGAACAACCCGAGGGCGAGTTCACCTATGCACGGCTCATGATGAGCGATGCGAAACTGAAGACCGGCTACGCGCCAAAAGCACTCGATGCATGGGCCGAGCGAGCGCAGAAATGGGCAGCGCCGTCGGCCAAAAAGAGGAGTGACGTGTTCGTCTATTTCATCAACGGCGCCAAAGAAAAAGCACCGGCCGCGGCAGGTGCTTTGTTGGAGCGTCTGGGATGGAAGCCCGCCGCCTGAGAACGCTCGTGAAAGCTTTCCGGATCAGGCTGATTGCAGCGGCTTGTTGGTCTCGACGCTCTTGGCACCCGAGGCACCGAAGCTGATTTCGCCAGACAGCTGGCCGCCTTCTTCGATCACGATCTTGCTGTAGCGAACCTTGCCGGTGACCTTGCCAGTGGCGTGGATCACGAGCTTCTCACGCACCGTGAGGTTGCCGTCGAACAGGCCATGGATCTCGGCAATGTCGATCTCGGCCGAGCCCTTGAAGGCGCCCTGCTCGGCGATCTGCATCACCCGCGAGTCCATCGTGGCCTCGACCAGACCTTCGACGATCAGCGTATCGCAATCGGTGATCTCGACGCCCTTGAGCTTGATGTTGGGGCCGACGGTGAGCTTGCTGCCGCCTTCCTTCATCGGCGAGCCGCCGGCTGCGGCACTGGCGGCTTGCGCGTTGACGAGAGACGAAGGATGCACGGGGCTGCCCGACAGATTGGTCGGCGTGCCGACCAATGGAGCAGGACGGGAAGTGAGCGAATCGGTGTCGCCGGTGCGTTTGCCGAAGAAGGGGGACTGTGTGGCCAAGGGTAGCTCCTCTAGAAAGATCCCCTATCGTAAGAACGCAGTCGGGCGGTTCGGCGCTTCTTGGACAAATTTTGAGTAACTGAATAAAACGACTGGGCCTGCGTTGCATACTTTTGGCTGCGTGGGATTGCCATCGAACGCCTCGGCCGCCTCGGCCGCCTGGCCCGCATGCTGCGGCCGGTGGGTAGTGCCCTGAGCTCAATCCTCGACACGATCGATCCACCCAATCCACCCGATACGACCTTGCGATGCGTCGCCGAGCCGCTGCAAGACTGCCAACGCCGCCTTGCGAACCGGCATGGGCTGCACGCATCCCACGAAGCGGCTCTTCTTGACGAACAGCCCGCTGTGGACCGGCGATGCGAGAGTGAACGCCGTTATCAGTTCGACGAGGGAGAAACCTTCATGCGTATGCCTTCATCGATGCGGTTCACCGAACGACTTTCATCGAAGTTTTCCAGCCAAGCCCTTCGTGCGCCGTGGTGCGCGGCCGGTATTCGCAACCCAGCCAGCCGTCCCAGCCACCATTGGCCGACAACTCGTCGATGAGCGCGAACAGATAGGCGTAGTTGAGCTCGCCCTGATCAGGCTCGTTGCGCTCGGGCACGCTGGCGATCTGCAAATGCCCGACGCGCCCGGTCGGCAGGTACTTGCGCAACTTCATCGCGACGTCGCCCTCGACGATCTGGCAGTGGTACAGGTCCATCTGCACTTGCAGATTGAGCGCGCCGACCGCATCGATGATCTCGTGCGCATGGTCTTGTCGGTTCAAGAAGAAACGCGGTGTGTCGCGCGTGTTGATGGGCTCGATCAACAACCCAGTGCCCTGTTTCGCCGCCTCGACCGCGGCCCAATGCAGGTTGGCGATGTAGGTCGGCTGCAAGGTGTCGCGCTCTATGCCTTCGGGTACCAGGCCGGCCATCACGTGGATGCGTGGGCACGACAGCGCCTTCGCATAGCCCAAGGCCTTGTGGATGCCAGCGCGAAAATCAGCCTCGCGCCCGGGCAAGCAGGCGATGCCGCGTTCGCCGCCATCCCAGTCGCCCGGCGGCGCGTTGAAGAGCACTTGCTGCAGGTCGTTGTCGCGCAATCGAGCTGCCAGATCGGCCTCTGGCCACTCGTACGGGAAGAGGTACTCGACCGCTTTGAAGCCATCTTTCGCCGCTGCTTCGAAGCGATCGAGAAACGGAAGCTCGTTGTAGAGAAAACTCAGATTGGCCGCGAATTTCGGCATGGCAAAACTCCTGTCTCGTTGTTGTTCAGTGGCTGGTCTTCGTGCCGGCGTCGCCTCAGGCGCGCTCGAACTTGAACACCGCCGTGCTGGCGCGCGCATTGGGCATCCAGCGTACCTTACGGTCCTCCTGCACGCCAAAAGAGTCGAGCACGCGCAGCTGGTTCTTCCCGGCAAGCACCTCGAAATCCTTGAAGGTGCCAACGCGGATATTGGGCGTGTCGTACCACTGATACGGCAGGCGTCGCGTCACAGGCATGCGGCCACGCGCAACGCTCAAGCGATTCGGCCAATGCGCGAAATTTGGGAAGGCGACGATGCCGATACGCCCGACGCGCGCGGTCTCGCGCAGCATCACTTCGGCATTGCGCAGATGTTGCAGCGTGTCGATCTGAAGCACCACATCGAAGGAGGCGTCGTCGAACATCGCCAGGCCTTCATCGAGGTTGAGCTGGATGACATCGACACCGCGGCGAATGCACTTGAGCACGTTGCCGTCGGCGATCTCGACGCCATAGCCGCTGCAACCACGCTCGCGTTGCAACAGGTCGAGCAGGGCACCGTCGCCGCAGCCCAAGTCGAGCACGCGCGCGCCGTGAGGCACCAGACGGGCGATCAGTTGTTGGGTGTCGCTATCGCTCATGGGTTGCTCAGAAGTTCGCTCATGCCGGCGACCCCAGCTCGGTTGCGACGCGCTCGAAGTAGGAGCGCACGACGCCGACGTAGCGCACATCGTCGAGCAAGAAGGCATCGTGGCCGTGCGGCGCATCGATCTCGGCGTAGCTCACGTTGCGACGGTTGTCGAGCAAGGCCTTCAGCATCTCGCGGCTCCGGGCCGGCGAAAAGCGCCAGTCGGTCTTGAAGCTGACCAACAAGAACTTGGCCGTGGCCTGGGCCAAGGCAAGGCTCAAGTTGCCGCCGTGGTCACGTGCCGGATCGAAGTAGTCCAGCGCGCGGGTGATGAGCAAATAGGTATTGGCGTCGAAGTACTCGCTGAACTTGTCGCCCTGATAGCGCAAATAACTTTCGATCTGGAATTCGACCTCTTGCGTCGAATAGCGATAAGTCGTCGGGTTGGCCTCGCCTTTGACGGCGCCGAGCGCCGCTGGGCCGCCCGGAGGCGCGAGCGCCCTCTCGGGGGGCAGCGACCCACGCGCGGCGGGTAGCGTGGGGGCCCGCGGCTGCAGCATTCGCCCGAACTTCTCGTTCATCACGTCGTCGCTGAGGTAGGTGATATGGCCGATCATTCGCGCGATCCGCAAACCGCGCTTCGGGATGACGCCGTGCTCATAGAAGTGGCCGCCATTGAAGTCCGGGTCGGTCACGATGGCGCGGCGAGCGACCTCGTTGAAGGCGATGTTCTCGGCCGTGAGGTTGGGCGCGCTGGCGATGACGACGGCATGACCAACGCGCTCCGGATATTGCAAGGTCCACGACAAGGCCTGCATGCCGCCCAGGCTGCCGCCCATGACGGCAGCGAGCCGCTGAATGCCAAGTCGGTCGAGCAACGCAGCTTGCGCATCGACCCAGTCTTCGACCGTCACCACCGGGAAGTCGGCGCCGTAGATGCGGCCGGTCGCCGGGTCGGTGTGCATGGGACCGGTCGAGCCGAAGCACGAGCCCAGGTTGTTGACGCCGATGACGAAGAAGCGATCGGTGTCGAGTGGCTTGCCCGGGCCGATCATGTTGTCCCACCAGCCTTCCGACTTCTCCTGACCTTCGTACACGCCCGCGACGTGGTGCGAGGCATTGAGCGCATGGCACACCAGCACCGCGTTGCTCTTGTCGGCATTGAGCTTGCCGTAGCTTTCCCAGGCAAGCGAGTAATCGCTGATCGACGCGCCGCTTCGCAGAGCAAGCGGCCCCGTGAAGAACATCGACTGAGAAATAACGATCATGTGAGAACTCGGCGTCGCCAAAAACGAGCCGGGTCCGGCATCCGTCTTTAGCAGTATTTGTTAAGCGCCCGCAAGCTGGAAGCAAATCGGCGCGTCGGCGAAGTATAGCAACGCCGTCGCTATCAGGGCGGTCGCACCATGCAACACGCTAAACGCCTATGTTGTAAGCGGGCGCTGACTTCACCAATCTTGCAGCGCAAGACACAAACACAAATTCTTCGTTGCATTTATGAGATTTCACTCATAATAAAAATGCTTCCCGCCAACTTCCGGGGCGGCGAATTCGGTGATCGGCCAGCTACGCGCGACACAACGGTTCGTTGGGTCACGCCTTCAGGGTTCCATCGCTTTTGTGTTTGTGTTGATATCAGGAGTCCATCGATGGGCAACAAACTGTACGTCGGCAATCTGCCGTATTCCGTCCGCGACGGTGATCTGGAACAGGCTTTCGGTCAGTTCGGCGCGGTGACCAGCGCCAAGGTGATGATGGAACGGGATACCGGCCGTTCCAAGGGCTTCGGTTTCGTCGAAATGGGCAGTGACGCGGAAGCGCAAGCAGCCATCAACGGCATGAACGGCCAACCGCTCGGCGGCCGCAGCGTCGTCGTCAATGAAGCCCGGCCGATGGAAGCCCGTCCTCCGCGCAGCGGTGGCGGCTACGCCGGTGGTAGTGGATATGGCGGCGGTGGTGGAAGTGGTGGCGGAGGAGGCTACGGCGGTGGCGGTGGCGGTGGCCGAAGCGGCGGCGGTGGTGGCGATGGTGGCGATGGTGGTTTCCGCAGCCCTTACGGTGCTGGCCCACGCGGTGGCGGTGGTGGCCGCAGCGGTGGTGGCGGTAGCAGCGGCGGTGGCAGTGGTGGTGGCTACGGAGGCGGTGGCAACGGCGGCTACTGAGCAGCAAGTTGCTCAGAACTAAAAGGCTCCTCGGGAGCCTTTTTGAATGGTTAGTGCTCCGTCTGCCGCTTTTTCCGCCCGCGTCCTTGCACGAGCCGGTCGTACAGCGCGTTGGGCACCAAGCGCATGAGCTTGGCGATCATGCCCATTTGCCAGGGAATGACCCGGTAGCTGGTACCGGACTCGATCGTCTTGAAGGCAGCGTCCGCGAACTCGCTGGCCTGCATCAAAAAGGGCATGCCGTAGCGGTTGCCTTGCGTCAGTGGCGTGTCGATATAGCCGGGGCACAGCGTGACGACCTTAACGCCGCTCGGTCGCAATTCGCCGCGCAGACTTTCGCAATACGCCACGACGCCGGACTTGCTGGCGCAGTAGGCGCCATGCCCCGGCAACCCACGAATTGACGCGACGCTGCCGATGCCAACCAAGCGCCCGCTGCCGCGCTTCGCCATGGCGGCGACGAACGGATGAAAGGTCGCTGCCAGACCGATGTTGTTCACTGCGAAAGTGCGGGCCAGCACGTCGATATCGCCCCGCTGCGCGGTGTCGATCCCGACACTGATGCCGGCATTGGCGATCACCACGTCGGGCAAGCCCTGACAGGCGATGCAATCCGCGCCGGCCGCCACGATGCTGTCGATTTGCGCTACGTCCGCGCCATAGATCTGAAAGCGGTCGGTAGCCAGTTGCCGGGTTTGCGCCCACGATTCGATCTCGGAGGTGCGGCGGGCCACCAGCGCGAGGTTGTAGCCGGCTTCGTAGAAACGCGCTGCCAGCGCCTGGCCGATGCCGCTCGATGCACCGGTGATGAAAACAAGGGGTGCCATGGCGGTTCCAGTGGTGGTCAAGAGACGGTCAGCGTTTTTTGGTGGCAGCCGGCGCCGGGTTCGCGCCTGGCATCAGCACACCGCGCACGCGGCCGCGCAGCACGGCAACGCCGGTCATGTTGTCGTAGTCGAGGTTGTCGGCAGTGAACTTGTCGGCGCCGCGCGTGAGGGTCACGGGCTGGTTCGACGTCACGCGTTCGGTGTCGAGAAACGCGTAAAGGAACTCGCCACGAAACTGCATTTCGGGCACCGGCTGACCACCGGCTGCGCTGCCCGGTTCACGGGTGACGATCGCGTCGCCGAAGAGCTGGACCTCGCTGCCGTCGGCGTTCGAGAGCCCGCGATTGGCAGTGGCACGCGTGGTAAAGCCGGTCGGAGAAATCGAGCGCAAGCGGACCTTGTCGACCTCGAGCGTGTCGGTGTCGGGGAAGTGCCGGCCTTCAGTGCCGAACAACTCGCTTCGCAAATCGCCGTTGGCAAGGTAGTTCTTGATGACGAAGCCGCGCATGAAGTAGTCGGGTTCGTGCACCGGCGCCACCTTGGCTGTGGGCGCGATCAAGCGCGGCGCGTTGCGCACCAGCCAGTAGGTGCCGAGTGCCAGCACCGCAGTCAGGATGATCGGCAGGTAGATCGTGACGCGATCGAAACCATCGCGCAGCAGCGCCCAAGTCGACTTCATGCGGCCGGTCCGCGCGCGGCGTCGAGCAAGCGGCGGTAGTGGCCGTTTGCAGTCAGCAGCAGATCGCAGAACTCACGCGCCGCGCCCTCTCCACCGCGTGCCTTGGTGACATAGAGCGCCACCTCGAGAACTTCGATGTGCGCGTTGGCTGGCGCGACAGGAAGGGCGACCCGACCTAGCACCGGCAGGTCGGGCCAGTCGTCGCCGATGGCCGCGGCCTGCGACCAAGTGAATCCGAGCGCCGCGAGCATTGCCTCGGCCGCGGGCAATTTGTCTTCGGTGCCGAAGCGTACGTGTTCGATACCGAGTGCCGCCAGCCGCACGCGCAACGGCTTGGAGTCGCGACCGGTGATCACCACCGGCGTGATGCCGGCCATTCGCAACAGCTTGAGGCCATAGCCGTCGAGCGTGTTGAAACGCTTGAGCGTTTCTCCTTCTTCGGTGAAGTAAACGCCGCCGTCGGTGAGCACACCGTCCACGTCGAAGAAGGCGATGCGGATGTCCTGTGCGGCGAGTAGGGTTTCGGCCTTGAACGGGAACGGCATCAGATGACTTTCGCCCGCATCAGGTCGTTGATGCTGAGCGCGCCAATCAGCAAGCCGTCGGCGTCCACGACCAGCACGCTGGTAATGCGGTGCTGTTCCATCAGTTCGGCCGCTTCGACGCCCAGCGCATCGGCGCGGATTGTGCGCGGTGTGTGGTGCATGACCTCGCTCGCCGTCAGCGCACGCAGGTCGGCGCCGGTTTCGATCAGGCGGCGCAGATCGCCATCGGTGAAGACGCCGATGGCGTGGCCCTCTGCATCCACCACGGCGGCAGCGCCCAGGCCCTTTGAACTCATCTCGCGCATCAGCACGCTCATGCTCGCGTCACGGGTGACGCGTGGCACGTTGTCGCCGCTGCGCATCAGGTCGGCCACATGCGTGAGCAGCTTGCGGCCGAGCGCGCCGCCCGGATGCGAGCGCGCAAAGTCTTCGGTACCGAACCCGCGGGCGTCGAGCAGGGCCACCGCCAGGGCATCGCCCAGCGCCATTTGCGCGGTGGTGCTCGCGGTCGGTGCGAGGTTGAGCGGGCAGGCTTCTTTCTCGACACCGCTGTCCAGCAGGATGTCGGCGTGCCGGCCGAGCATGCTGTCGGCGCGGCCGGTCATGGCGATCAGCGGCACGCCTTGGCGCTTGACGACCGGCAAGATGGCGGCGAGCTCATCGCTTTCGCCGCTGTTCGAAATGGCGATCACCAGGTCGACAGACTTGATCATGCCGAGATCGCCATGACTGGCTTCGGCCGGGTGCACGAACATCGCCGGCGTGCCGGTCGATGCCAGCGTGGCGGCGATCTTGCGGCCGACGTGGCCGCTCTTGCCCATACCCATCACGACCACGCGGCCGCGCACGTTCAGGATCAGGTCGATCGCCTCGACGAAGCTCGGGCCGATTCGGCTCTTCAGGCCGAGCACGGCGGCGGCCTCGATGTCGAACGTGGTCCGGGCACGCGCGAGCATCTTGTCGGGGTCGGTCGGGGCGACCAGGGGAG